>NZ_JBVIMH010000013.1:187366-205342 GCF_055579945.1 Kitasatospora sp. NPDC032150
GCGTTCAGCCCGGACGGGCACACCCTGGCCACCGGAAGCGACGACCACACGGCCCGGTTGTGGGACCTGGCCACCGGCACCACCCGAACCACCCTCACCGGCCACACCGCAGCCGTGCAGTCGGTGGCGTTCAGCCCGGACGGGCACACCCTGGCCACCGGAAGCGACGACCACACGGCCCGGTTGTGGGACCTGGCCACCAACACCACCCGAACCACCCTCACCGGCCACACCGGAGCCGTGCAGTCGGTGGCGTTCAGCCCGGACGGGCGCACCCTGGCGATCCGCGACGGTGCGGTGGGGTTGTGGGACGTGGCCACCGGCACGATCCGCGCCACCCTCACCGGCCACACCGCAGCCATGCTGGCGCTGGCGTTCAGCCGGGACTGGCGCACCCTGGCCACCGCGAGCTCCGACCACACCGTGAAGCTGTGGGACATGGCAACCCGCACCACCCGTACCACCCTCTCCGACCCCGCCGACAACCTGTTGTTGGTGGCTTTCAGTCCGGACGGGCGGACCTTGGCCACCGGAAGCTTCGACGGCACCTTGCGGTTGTGGGACGTGGCCGCCGGCACCATCCGCACCACCTTCACCACCCGCACCGGCCAGTTCGCGTTCAGTCCGGACGGGCGGACCCTGGCCACCGGAAGCAACAGCACCAGCGACGGCACGGTGCGGTTGTGGGACGTGGCCACCGGCACGATCCGCACCACCCTCACCGGCCACACCGGCCTGGTCGTGGCGGTGGCGTTCAGTCCGGACGGGCGCACCCTGGCCACCGCGAGCTCCGACCACACCGTGCGGTTGTGGGACGTGGCCACCGGCACCACGCGTACCGCCCTTGCCGGCCACACCGACACCGTGGACTCGGTGGTGTTCAGTCTGGACGGGCGTACTCTGGCCACCGGAAGCAACGACGGCACGGCACGGTTGTGGGACGTGGCCACGGGCGCGATCCGCGCCACCCTCACCGGCCACACCGACATCGTGCACGCGGTGGCGTTCAGTCCGGACGGGCGTACCCTCGCCACCGGAAGCAACGACGGCACGGCACGGTTGTGGGACATCTCGTTGCCCGACCTGCCTGAGGCGATCAACAGGATCTGTCAAGCCGTTCACCGCGACTTCACGCCGCAGGAACGGGCGACATATCTGCAAGGACAGTCCACCGGCCCCGCGTGCCCGTCGTGAACGCACCCTGGCAGTCCGAAGATCCCCGGAGCCAGGATCCGTTTCCCCGGAAACGTCGGCTGGGACTCGCACTTCTCGAACACCGGAGCATCTATGGGAGATGACGGGTACCCGTGGCGGACTCGTCGCGGCAGGGGCCCCGAGGCCGCCCTCGGGGCTGGGGGCAGTACGGAGCCGGAACGCGGCATTCACACCGTCAGGACGATCGCTTACCACGCCACCGCGGCTGCGTATCGGAAGGTCGGCGGCAGACACCGCGGATCAGCGGCTGCACCGATTCGGGCCCTCAGGACCGGGAATCACATCCTGATGTGCGGCCAGGTACATAGTTCGCCGATTCGGATCACAGCCGGACACCTGACAAGGGGCAGCTCATGAGCGCGAGGCGCAACACGGGAAAGCCATGGACGAGAACCGCTCTCGGCGTCGCGACGGCTGTGGGAGCAGCAGTTGGGGGTGTTCTCGGTACCGGGCCAGCGGCCGCGGACCCCGCTTCGCTCACCTTGACGTACACCTGCTCGTTTCCGGTGGTGGGCGGCCAGCCCGTGACGATGAAGGTCAACGCGGATATCCCGAGATCGGTCGCGGTCGGCGCGTCCACACCGCAGTTCGCGGTCGACGGGGTGGCGACAGTAACGGACTCGACCACAGCGCAGGGGCTGAGCCTGGCCGGTGTGAAGACCGTCGAGGGCACGGTGAACGCGACGGCCGACGTGGTCGCGCCGCAGGGCGACAGACCTGTCACCGTGCTCTTCTACCTGGCCAAGACGGAGATCCCACCGTCCGGCCCGTTCGACCTGGAGGCGACCGCCACAGCGCCCGCGCTCAGTTTCAGCCGGCCGGGTACGGCGCGAATCGCCGTCGGGGACCTTGTCCTGCACCTCGCCCCGAAGGACGCGAGCGGCAATCCGATCCTGGGCAATCTGGACGTGCCCTGCAAGCTGGACGCCAGGCAGAACAACGTCCTGGCGTCGTTCGACATCACGGCGCCGCCCGACCCGACCAGCCCGGGCCCCACAACCCCAATCCCGACCAGCCCGGGCCCCACGACCCCAATCCCGACCACTCCAAGCCCGACCACCCCAAGCCCCACGACCCCGAGCCCCACGACCCCAAGCCCGACCACCCCGAGCCCCACGACCCCGAGCCCCACGACCCCAAGCCCGACCGCCCCGAGCCCCACGACCCCGAGCCCGACCGCCCCGGGCCCGACCGCCCCGGGCCCCAACGGGGCCAGAGCGGTCGGCACGACCGGCGGCCTGGGCACTGCGGGTCTTGTCCTGCTGGCCTCGGGCACACTTGTCGCGGCCGTCGTCGCCTTCCGCGTCGTCTCGCGGTTGAAGCACCGCCACTCCGGCGATGACTGAAGTGTCGGGACGAACGCCCGTCCGATCCCGTGCGCGTGCCCGGTCCCCGGCGCGCGGAGCACGAGGACGGCGACGCCGAGGCGGCTCGGGCGACCTCGATGGCGATGATCCGGGCCTGGCCGCAGAGGCGGGCGGTAGTGAAGGGCCCAACCGCACCTCGATGGCCTCAACCTGTCACGCTGACAGGTGACTTGGGCGATGAGAACTCATCGGCTAGATTGGCTGACGGACAGTCGGAGTGCGCTCGTCCGCCATTGAAGGGCTGGCCGAGGTACCTACGGCAGGGGGCCGACCATGGAACCGGAACTGACAGCACTGGCAACGGGCGCTGCGACCACATTGGTGCGGCTCCTCGCGACCGAGAGCTGGGAGCAGGCCAGAGATGCGGTCGCCCGGCTCTGGCACCGGGTCCATCCCGAGCGGGCCGAGGCCGTCACGGCGGAACTGGACGATTCTCGGGCAGAACTCGTCACGGCGCGCCAGGATGGTGACGCACAGGCCGAACAGGAGCTGATCGGCGAGTGGCGTCGACGCCTCGGCCGACTGATCCAGGCTGGCGGACCTGAGCTGGTGGACGAGCTGCGGCGGGCGATCGACGAGCTGAGTCCGCGCCTTCCCGAGAGCGACCGCACCGAGTCCGGCAGCATCCAACTGCACGCGACGGCCTCCGATCACGGCCGGGTCTACCAGGCCGGGCGGGACCAGCACATCGTCGAGCGATGACCGACCCTGACTCCGGCGGCCGACCGGAGGAGCCTCGGATCCACCTGGAGGCGCACGCGTCCGGGGATGCCGACGTCCACATGGCCGGCCGGGACATGCACATCCACCTGGAGGACGGCACCCACGGGGTGCGGCAGGTGCTGTCCGGCGGCTCCGGGACGGAGTGCCCCTACCCGGGTCTGACGGCCTTCAGCCCGGACGAATCGCGACGGTTCTTCGGACGGAACCAGGCGACCGCAACTCTCGTTCTGCGGCTGACCGAGCGCCTCGGTTCGGGCGGGACGCAATTCGTGCTCGGCGCGTCGGGAGTGGGCAAGTCCTCTCTGCTGCGTGCCGGACTGCTGCCCGCTCTGGGCGGCGGTGCGCTGCCCCCGGCAGCGGCCGCCGGATGGCCGCGGCTGGTGTTCACTCCTACCGCCCGCCCCTTGGTCGAGGCCGCCCGCGCCCTGGGCGAGGCGCTGGACCTCGATCAGGAGGCGGCCGGGCCGACCGCGGCCGACCCCGCTCGGCTGGCCGCCGCCGTGCGCGCGGGGTTGCGCAGGGCCGCCCTGGACCGGCTGGTCGTCGTGGTCGACCAATTGGAGGAGCTCTTCACCCTCGCCCCCGACGAGGACGAACGGCGCGCTTTCTTGGAGTTGATGGCGCGGTTGTCGGAGCCGGACCAGGGCGACGGGCCCGCCGCCCTGGTCGTGTACGGGATGCGGTCCGACTTCCACGGCCGGGCCAGCGGCTACCCCCTCCTGCGGACGGCGCTGGAGGACCGGCCGGTGATTCTCGGACCGCTGTCGGAACAGGGCCTGCGCGAGGCGATCCTCTTCCCGGCGCGCTCCTCGGGCCTGGACGTGGAACCGGGCCTGGTGGAGCTGCTGTTGCAGGACCTCGGGGCGACCGGCGGCGGGGAGTACGAGGCCGGCCGGCTCCCGCTGCTCGCCCACGCCCTGCAGGCGACCTGGCAGCTCCGGGACGGCCACGTCATGACCGTCCAGGCGTACCGGGACGCCGGAGGCATCCTCCACTCCGTCGCGTCCACCGCCGAGCGGGTGTTCGCAGGCTTCGACGAGGACGGGCGGCGGTTGGCACGCTCGCTGCTGCTTCGGCTGGTGGAACTCGGTGACGGGACGGACGACATCCGGCGACGGGCGACCCGGGAGAGCCTGCTGCACGAGGGCCCGGATCCGACGAGTACCTCGGCCGTGCTGGACGCCATGATCAGCGGCCGGCTGCTCTCCCAGCGGGAGGACACCGTCGAGATCACGCACGAGGCGCTGCTGCGAGCCTGGCCGCGGCTCCACGGCTGGCTCGGTGAGGACCGCTCGGGCAAGGTGCTCCACCAGCGGCTCGCCGACGCCGCCGAGGCCTGGCTGCGGGCCGGCCGGAGCCGGGGCGACCTACTGCAGGGCCAGCAACTGGCCCGGATACGCGAGTTGATGAAGAGTCCTGACCGCCGGGCGGAACTCTCCGAGCTGCAGCGGGAGTTCCTCGCCACCAGCGTCCGCGCTGCCCGGTTCCGGCGGTCGGGTCGCGTCGGCGGGGTGCTCACCCTGGTCCTCGCGGTCGTGGCCGGCGTGATCGCCGTCCAGCAGCACCTGCAGTCCGCACGGCGCGAGGCGGTGATCGCCTCCCGCCGGCTCGCCGCGAATGCGGCGGCCGTCCGTTCCACCGATCCCGCCGCGGCGCTGGAACTGAGCCTGGCCGCCTATCGTACGTCGCCCACCCCGGAAGCCCGGGACCAGATGTACGCCTCCTACACGACCCGCTACCCCGTCACCCTCGAGGACCCCTCGGACAGCGACCACACCGGAAAGGTCCTCAGCCTCGCGTTCAGTGCCGACGGGCAGGTCCTTGCGAGCGGCGACAACAGCCACACGGTCAAGTTCTGGGACGTGGCCGACCCGGCCCGGCCCGCCTTCGGCGCAGCCGTGAGCACCGAGGGCACCGCCGCGGTGGCCTTCGCCCCGAACGGGCGCTTGCTCGCGACGCACGGCCGCAAGTCCCTGCAGCTGTGGGACGTGGCCGATCCGCACCACCCCAGGCTGCTCAGCGGCACTCCCGACGGGACGGACACCGCGTACTCCCTGGCCTTCAGCCCGGACGGGCGCACCCTCGCGACCGGCAGCGACAAGGGAGCCGCCCAGCTCTGGAACATCGCCGACCCCGCTCGTCCCGTACCCGTCCGCACGCTCTCGGCGGACTCCAAGGAGATCACCGGTGTGGCCTTCCACCCCGACGGTCGGATCCTGGCCACCGCGAGCACGGGCGGCAGCGTCCGCCTGTGGAGCGTGGGGTCCGAAGAGCCGACCGTCCTGGCCACCATGTCGGTCGAGAGCGCCTGGAGCCTGGCCTTCCACCCGGCGGGCAGGTTGTTGGTCGCCGGCGGTACGTACGGGCAGCTCAACTGCTGGGACGTCACCGATCCGAGCCGACCGGCGGCGAAGGAGATGACTCCCGATCCCCTCAGTGCACGGGGGGACTTCCTGGCCGTCGCCTTCAGCGGAGGTGGTGACGCGCTCGCCGCTGCCAGCAGCGACGGCAGCGTGAACCAGTTCCAGTTCGGCCGACGGCCGGACCCCGGAACGTTGGACCTCAACCGGTGGAACGTCCTGCACGGCTCAGGGCCCCTGCGCGCCCTGGCGTTCAGCCCGAAGAACGGCACCATGGCGACCGGCGGCGACGAGGGCCGGGTACGGGTGTGGACCACCCCCGGGGTGTCGATCCCCCGGCACATGGTGGGCCAGACCGGGGGTGCTCCGGGGACGGCCTTCGGCGGGGACGGCCGCATCCTGGTGACCGGTGACCGGGACACCGGCGTCGAGCTCTGGGACATCGCCGACCGACGCCACCCCGCCCAGGGCGCCACGCTCCCCCACCCGTGGGCGAAGGCCGCCTTCCTGGCGGATGGCCACACCCTCCTCACCGAGCCGGACGACGACTCGTCCGTCGGCCTGTGGGAGGTCACGGACGCTCGTCATCCCCTCCTGGAGTCCACCTTCGAACGGACCGGACCGACGGACGGACATCTCAACGTGGCGGCGAGTACCGAGTCCGGCCTCCTCGCGCTGAACAACTCCTCGGAGGGCGTGGTCCACCTCTGGGACGTCGCCGACCGCCGCCATCCGCGGGAGACCGCCGCCGTGACGGTACCGGGCACGCTGACTGGGCTCGGACTTCACCAGCAGGGGCGTGCCCTGCTGGCGATCGACGCCAACCAGGACGTGCAGCTGTGGAGCCTTGCGGATCCGAGCCGCCCGGACGGTCCGCATCCGCTGCCCCTGGAGTTCCACGACGCCTGGGGCGTGACCAGCACTCCACAGCACCGGATGCTGGTCATGGAGAAGGACCGTGACGTCCAGCTGGTCGACGTGGCCGAAATCAGGAACCCCGTACGGAAGGGATCCCTTCCGGTGGCGGCGGACGCCATCCGGACCTTCGGCGGCGGTCGGTACGCCGTGGCCGCGTCCGACAGCGAAAGGGCCGTCAGCTTCTGGGACCTCGACAAACCGAACGTCTGGATCTCGAAGATCCCGCTGACCAACTACGGCTCCGTGGGCGATCTGGCGGTGAGCGGGGACGGCAGTACCGTCGGCCTGGCCACCGGCGGACTCACCGACCCGGACGTGCTGTTGTGGAACGCGGCCGATCCCACGAGCGTGTCCATCGGCTCCACCCTCACCCTGAGCGGCACCGACCCGGAGTTCACTCCCGACGGCCGCACCGTGGCCACCGATGTGCCCGACCCTCTGTACGGTGACAGCGTCCGCCTCTGGGAGCTGGATCCGGATCGCATGTACCAGGTGATCTGCGCCGATGTCGGCGCCCCGGTGCCCGACAGGCAGTGGACGGCGTACGCCGGGCAGTATCCGTACCGGCAGCCGTGCGCCTGACTCCGGGCCACCGGACCTTCTCACGTCGGGTACACCGTCAGGACACGCCTTGGCTGTCGGCTGAACACCATGGGAAAGCTGTCCGAAAGGTCTAGATCAGCAGTGGGACGAGCCGTCCCGCAGCTCGAACACCCTGCCGAAGGTTGACTGGGCAGACGAGGGCCGAGGTTCCCGGGCCGCCCTGCGCTACGAGCTCGCGGTCGGTGCTCCGCCGCGAGGTGAAGCCGCGGGGGTCGTGGGCCGGCCGGTCGTGGGCGCGGTGCAGAATGCCCCCATGGCTATTGCGCGTTGGAACGGCGAGATCATCGCCGAGAGCTCACGGACCACGGTCGTCGAGGGCAACCACTACTTTCCCGTCGACTCGGTCCGGACGGAGTTTCTGGTCCCCTCTGCCACCACCTCCGTCTGCCCCTGGAAGGGCACCGCCTCCTACTACACGCTACGGGTGGCGGGCTCGGAGAACCCGGACGCGGCCTGGTACTACCTCGACCCGAGCCCGGCCGCCACGCGGATCGCCGGGCATGTGGCGTTCTGGCGTGGCGTCGAAGTCACCGACGAGTAGGAGCGATTGCGGGGCCGGGCGGCGAAGTCCCCGACGGGCAGGGGCGGTTGACGTTCGCACGGGCGTCAGTCGACGGAGAGCCCCCGGGCCGCCGCCGTCAGGGCGTCCAGGACCGGCCGGATCAGCGGATGCCGCTCGGCGCCGCTGCGTACGGCGGCGAAGACCTTGCGGGTGGCGAGTGCACTGTCCACCTGGCGTACCGCGACCCGGGAGAGGTCGACCCCACTCAGGGCCGAGCGCGGGACCAGCGCCACGCCCGCCCCCGCCGAGGCGAGGGCCACCACCGCACGGAAGTCGTCGGAGGAGTGCACCAGCCGGGGCTGGAAACCCGCGTACTCGCAGGCCAGCAGGACCACGTCATGGCAGGGGTTGCCGGGGTAGGGGCCGATCCACGGCTCGGCGGCGAGCTCGGCGACAGCTACCGGGCCCGTGGCGGAGGCGAGCGGGTGGCCGAGCGGGAGCACCGCCTCGAACGGCTCGGCGTAGAGCGGGACCCTGGTGAGCCGCTGGTCGTCTGCGCGCGGCGCGCCCCGGTACTCGACGGCGACGGCGATGTCCGCCAACCCGTCCAGCAGCATCGGCAGGCTGGCGTCGCCTTCGGCGTCCAGCACCTTGATCCGTACCCCGGGCGCCTCCCCGGCGAGGGCGGCGATCGCCGGGGCGAGCACCAGCGCGATCCCGGTCGCGAACGCCGCCACCGTGACCTCGCCCGCCGCACCCGCGCTGTACGCGGCGAGGTCGGCCTCGGCCCGTTCGAGCTGGGCGAGCACCGCGTCGGCGTGGCCGAGCAGGATCTCCCCGGCGGCGGTGAGCCGGACGCCCCGGCCGTCGCGGGCCAGCAGGTGGTGGCCGGTCTCCTGTTCCAGCGCGGCGAGCTGCTGGGAGACGGCGGACGGGGTGAGGTAGAGCGCGGCGGCGGCGGCCGTCACGGTGCGGTGGTCAGCCACGGCCCGCAGGGTCCGCAGCCGTCTTGCGTCGATCACTCACACATTCTGCCAGTGCGGAGGGGGTGCGCGGTCGCGGTCGGTGCCCCGCGGACTGCCGGTGCCCGGTGCGGGGCCGGGCGGGGGGACGGCCGCGCCCGTCCTCTCCGGTAGGTGGGCTCAGTGCCGCGGCGCGGCGGGCCGCAGGTAAGCGAACCAGGTCAGCAGCAGGCAGAGCGAACAGTTGACTTCCGGCTTCTTCGCCCGGCGCGCCACGCAGGCCGGCAGCTGCCTGCCCTCCGCGCCGCTGGGCCCGCACGAGGCCGTCGCCCGCCTCGTCCTGCACCGTTACGACCAGGCGCTGAGACAGTTGCCCTGCCGACCCGACCGAGGGGGCGCATTTCGAGTGGCACGGTCAGCGGCGACCGGCGCACTGAGTCGCGGTGGTGGAGATCGGGGCGACACCCCGGGCTCGCCGCGGTTGGCCGTCGTCCGCCGCCTCATCCGACGGGCCTGGATCCTCTACCGCTGGGACATCCACCCCTCACCTCGCGATCTGCCATCGATGACGGCGGATCGCCGCGCACCGTCAGACGGCCTGCTAGCCATCGGCTCTGGCCGCAAGCGCAACTGCTGCGCGGACCCGACGGTGGCCCTCCTCACCATGGAACCACCCGGGGCATGACACATGCAGGCGACCGTGGCACGACGGTGATCGGAGCCCGAGGCCACCTGAGGTTCCTGAATGCTGTTCCCAGCACTGCTGCAACGCCGGAAGGAGACGCCGAATCGGGCGAGCAGCCAGCGCAGGGCCGCGCGGCCGATGCGGATGACCCGGCCGTGGACCCAGCCCGCTTGCAGCCCCTCACTCTTCGAAGGGCGAGGGGCACCCGCACTCCACCCACAACAGGGCCACCACATCGGTGACCGGGAGTCACGGCCAACCGTGCCCCGTCACCTCCGGCCGGGGAGCGCGCGGCGCCGTCGCACTGCCGGTGCGGCCGTCCTGTCCCGGTACGGCCGCGCCGACAGCGTCTTTGGGCTGCCCCGCCGGCGGCGTCGCGGCGCCGGCGGGGCAGGTCGAGGGGGTGGAGCGGCCGGTACTACTCGCCGAGCGCCGTGCGGGCGTCGATGAAGGCCGCCACGGCGCGCTCGACGTCCGCGGTGGAGTGGGCCGCCGAGAGCTGGACCCGGATCCGGGCCTGGCCGTGCGGGACGACCGGGTAGGAGAACCCGATCACGTACACGCCCCGCTCCAGCAGCAGTTCGGCCAGTCGGCCCGCCTTGGCGGCGTCACCGATCATCACCGGCGCGATGGCGTGCTCACCGGGCAGGATCTCGAAGCCCGCCTCGGTCATCTTCGTCCGGAACAGCTTGGTGTTCTCGGCCAGCCGCTCGCGCAGGTCGCCGGACTGCTCCAGCAGGTCGAGCACGGTGAGCGAGGCGGCGGCGATCACCGGGGCGAGCGAGTTGGAGAACAGGTACGGGCGCGAGCGCTGGCGCAGCAGCGCGACGATCTCCCGGCGCGCGGCGACGTAGCCGCCGGAAGCGCCGCCGAGGGCCTTGCCGAGGGTGCCGGTGATGATGTCCACCCGGTCCATCACGCCGTGCAGTTCGGGGGTGCCGCGCCCGCCGGGACCGACGAAACCGACCGCGTGCGAGTCGTCGACCATGACCATGGCGTCGTAGCGGTCGGCGAGGTCGCAGATCTCCCGCAGCGGGGCGATGTAGCCGTCCATCGAGAACACGCCGTCGGTGACGATCAGGCGGCGGCGGGCGTCCTGGGTGGCCTTGAGCTGCGCCTCCAGGTCGGCCATGTCGCGGTTGGCGTAGCGGTGGCGGCGGGCCTTGGACAGCCGGATGCCGTCGATGATGCTCGCGTGGTTGAGCGCGTCGGAGATGACGGCGTCGCGCTCGTCGAGCAGGGTCTCGAAGACACCGCCGTTGGCGTCGAAGCAGGAGGAGTACAGGATGGTGTCCTCCTGGCCGAGGAAGGCCGAGAGCCGGTCCTCCAGCTGCTTGTGGACGTCCTGGGTGCCGCAGATGAAGCGCACCGAAGCCATGCCGTAGCCCCAGCGGTCCAGCGCGTCCTTGGCCGCCGCGACGACCGCCGGGTGGTCGGCCAGGCCCAGGTAGTTGTTGGCGCAGAAGTTGAGCACCTCACCGGGGCGTCCGCCGGCGGTGACGGTGACCGCGGCGCTCTGCGGGCTGCCGATCACGCGCTCGGGCTTGAAGAGGCCGGCCTCGCGGATCTCGTCCAGGGTGGCGGCGATGTCCTCGCGGACGTTGTCGAACACGATGTCTCCTAACGGGGTGTCAGACCGGAGCGGCTACCGGGTCTCAGACGGTCCAGTCGAGAATGACCTTGCCACAGTTGCCACTTGCCGCCTCGTCGAAGGCGGCCTCGAAGTCCGCGGCGGCGTAGCGGCCGGTGATCACCGGGCTGAGGTCGAGGCCGCCCTCCAGCAGGACGGACATCGCGTACCAGGTCTCGAACATCTCGCGGCCGTAGATGCCCTTGATGGTGATCATCGAGGTGACGATCCGCGCCCAGTCAACCGCGAAGTCGTCGGCGGGCAGGCCGAGCATGGCGATCTTCCCGCCGTGCGTCATGTTGGCGATCATCGACTGCATCGCCTCGGGACGGCCGGACATCTCCAGGCCCACGTCGAAGCCCTCACGCAGGCCGAGCTGCTGCTGGCCCTCCTCGATGGTGTGCTTCGAGACGTCCAGCGCCAGCGAGACACCGACCTTGCGGGCCAGGTCCAGGCGGTAGGGGGAGACATCGGTGATCATCACATGGCGGGCGCCCGCGTGCTTGGCGACGGCGGCGGCCATGATGCCGATCGGGCCCGCGCCGGTGATCAACACGTCCTCGCCGATCAGCGGGAAGGAGAGGGCGGTGTGCACGGCGTTGCCGAACGGGTCGAAGATCGCGGCCACGTCCAGGTCGACCGGCACCCGGTGAACCCAGACGTTGGAGGCGGGCAGCGCGACGTACTCGGCGAAGGCGCCGTCGCGGCCGACGCCCAGGCCCACCGTGTTGCGGCACAGGTGGCGGCGCCCGGCCAGGCAGTTTCGGCACTTGCCGCAGACCAGGTGGCCCTCGCCGCTGACCAGGTCGCCCACGTTGACGTCGGTGACCGCCGAGCCGATCTCGGCCACCTCGCCGACGAACTCGTGCCCCAGGGTCAGCGGGGTGTCGATGGTCTGCTGGGCCCAGCCGTCCCACTTGCGGATGTGCAGATCGGTGCCGCAGACACCAGTGCGCAGCACCTTGATCAGCACATCGGACGGTCCGATCTCAGGCATGGGGACGTCCATCAGCCAGAGTCCGGGCTCGGCCTTCTGCTTGACGAGTGCCTTCACGGCAAGGGCTCCTGACGCACGGTGGAACGGACCTGCCGGAGAGGGACAGGCCGAGGTCTACCCGGCGTACGGCCCCTGCCGGGCCGGGCAGAGTGAAATCTGCCTGGTCAGAGCGGGTGCGGTCCATCGAGGAATTCTTAAGGGCCGCCACAGCTGGGCTTCACGATCCTGCCCGAGCCGTGCCCCGCACCTCCCGGCGGCCCGCCGCGCACCACTCGTTCGGCTCAGGTGGCGACCGAGCCGGGCCCGCCTGCCGGGGCAGTCAAGGCGGTCCGGCTCGTAGAATCCGCCCGCCGGCAGCCCCTCGGCACGGGCGCCCGGCCGGAACGCTTCCCTTGCTGCGGCTCTCGCCCCGCGGGCAGCGGCTGCTGCCCGCGCAGTTCGGCGCGGCGGGCGCACAGGCCCTGGAACATGCCGGGCCGCCGGACGAGGACGGGTGGGTGCGGGTGGGACTGCCGGTCGAGACGCGGCCGGTCGCGGTCTGCGACCTGCTCAGGCTGGGGGCGGAGGCGGAGGTCCTCGGCCCGCCCGAGCTGCGGGAGGCCCTCGCCCGTACGGTGGCCGAGCTGGCCCGCCGTTACGGGGGCGATCCGGCGGACACCGCCGCCGAGGGGCAACCCGGGGGCCGTCCGACTCAGGGGTGGAGCAGTTCCGCGAGGCTGTAGGAGACCGGTTCCTCCAGCTGGTCGTAGGTGCAGTCGGCCGGTTCGCGGTCGGGGCGCCAGCGGCGGAACTGGGTGGTGTGGCGGAACCGGGTGCCTTCCATGTGGTCGTAGGCGACCTCGCAGACGCGCTCGGGGCGGAGCGGCACCCAGGACAGGTCCTTGGTGCCGGTCCACCGGCTCACCGCGCCGGGCAGGCGGGAGGAGGCCTGCGCGGCCTCGTCGGCCCAGCCGGCCCAGGGGTGCCCGGTGATGTCGGCCATCCGCAACGACTGCAGCTCCTCAGCGAGTTGGGCTCGTCGGGCCATCGAGAACGCGGCGCTGACGCCGACGTGCTGGAGTTGTCCGGTGGCGTCGTAGAGCCCCAGCAGCAGGGAGCCGACCACCGGGCCGCTCTTGTGCTCGCGGTAGCCTGCCACCACGCAGTCGGCGGTGCGCTGGTGCTTGACCTTGAACATGCTGCGCTGGCCGGGTCGGTACGGCTGGTCCAGCGGCTTGGCCACGATGCCGTCCAGCCCGGCACCCTCGAACTGGGAGAACCAGCTGCGGGCTTGGCCGAGGTCGGTGGTGGCGGGGGCGGTGTGGACCGGTGGCCGGGCCCGGTCGAGCGCGCTGCACAGGGCCGCGCGCCGCTCGGCGAGCGGGAGTTCGGCCAGCGTCTCGGTGCCGAGCGCGAGCAGGTCGAAGGCGACGAAGGAGGCGGGGGTGCGTTCGGCCAGGGTGCGGACCCGGCTGGCCGCCGGGTGGATCCGTTCCAGCAGCTCCTCGAAGTGCAGCCGGCCGTCGTGCGCGATCACGATCTCGCCGTCCACCACGCAGCGTTCGGGCAGTTCGGTGCGGAACGCGGCGACCAGTTCGGGGAAGTAGCGGGTGAGCGTCCTGGCGGTGCGGCTGCCGATCTCGACCTCGTCGCCGTCCCGGAAGACCACGGCCCGGAAGCCGTCCCACTTGGCCTCGTACTGCATACGGGGCGGGATCTCGTCCACCGCCTTCGCGAGCATCGGCGAGACCGGCGGCATCACGGGAAGGTCCATGCTCCGATAGTGGCGGGCCGGTTGCCCGCCCGCGTGCCGGACACGTCGGGCGAAGCCCGCTCGGCCTAGCGTGGGCCCATGGCGGCAACGGCACGAGCGGTGGAACTCGAGGTGGGCGGCCGGGCGGTACGGCTCTCCAACCCGGACAAGGTGTACTACCCGCAACGGGGCTTCACCAAGCTGGACGTGGCCCGGTACTACCTGGCGGTCGCCCCGGGCGTGCTGCGCGGCCTGCGGAACCGGCCGACCACGCTGCAGCGCTTCCCGGACGGCATCGAGGGCGAGTCCTTCTACCAGAAGCGCGCCCCGAAGAACGTGCCCGATTGGCTTCCGACCGCACGGATCGCCTTCCCCAGCGGGCGCACCGCGGACGAGATCTGCCCCACCGAACCGGCTGCCGTGCTCTGGGCCGCCAACCTGGGCTGCCTGACCTTCCACCCGTGGCCGGTCCGCCGTGCCGACACCGAGCACCCGGACGAGCTGCGGATCGACCTCGACCCGCAGCCCGGCACCGGCTTCGGCGACGCCGTCCGGGCGGCCCACGAACTGCGCGGCCTGCTGGACGAACACGGCCTGCGCGGCTGGCCCAAGACCTCCGGCGGACGCGGGCTGCACGTCTACGTACCGGTGGAGCCGCGCTGGACCTTCACCGACTGCCGGCACGCGGTGATCGCGCTCGGGCGGGAGCTGGAGCGGCGGATGCCGGGTCGGGTCACCACCGCCTGGTGGAAGGAGGAACGCGGCGAGCGCATCTTCGTCGACTACAACCAGATGGCCCGCGACCGCACCATCGCCTCCCCGTACTCGCTGCGCGCCCACCCGGATGCCACCGCCTCGGCCCCACTGCGCTGGGAGGAGCTGGACGAGGTCGCGCCGACCGACTTCGATCTGCGGACCCTGCCCGAGCGGTTCGCCGAACTTGGCGATCTTCACGCGGAGTTGGACGACCACGCGTTCTCACTGGAGCCGCTGCTCGAACTGTCGGCCCGGCAGGCCCGCGACGAGGGTCTCGGTGATCTGCCCTATCCGCCCGACCATCCGAAGATGCCGGGCGAGCCCGCCCGGGTCCAGCCGAGCCGGGCGCGCAAGCGGGAGCAGTAGCCGGACCGGATCCGACCGGACCGGATCAGGTCAGATCAGGTCAGATCAGGTCAGGTCAGTGCGCGGGTCGATGGTCCAGTGGTTGCACCGCATGGTGGTTCCGGCGAACTCCAGCTCCCGCTCGACGGCGCTCACGAAAATCTGTCGATCAGTGCTAATGTCCCGATAAAATTACTCACGGTGTGCCGGGAAGCCTGGTCGGCTCGGGGGACGACTGCAGCGATCGGGCGGCGGTGACCCCGCTCGTCGTGATGGGGTCTTTAGTAGATGCACGCCATAGGAATCGTTCTCTCCCTGGTGGTTCTGGCGACCGCCGTGTCCACCTTCGCCGGGCGCCTGCGTGTGCCAGCTCCGTCACTTCTGGTCCTGGTCGGGCTGGGAGTGGCACTGATACCCGGTGTGCCGGCGCTGCACGTCCCGCCACAGGCGATCGCGCTGGTGGTGCTCCCGCCCCTGCTGTACTCGTCGGCAGAGGAGCTGTCGCTGCGCGACCTGCGGGTCGTGTGGCGGCCGGTGACGATTCTCGCCTTCGGACTGGTGTTCGCCTCGGCGGCGGCCGTGGGCTTCGTCGCGGTCGCGGTGACCGGCCTGCCGCCCGCGATGGCATTCGTCCTCGGCGCGGTGCTGTCCAGCACGGATCCGGTCGCGGTCACGGCACTCGGGCGGCGCCTGGCCCTGCCGGGCCGGGTTCAGGTGCTGGTGCAGGCGGAGAGCCTGTTCAACGACGCGACGTCGCTGGTGCTGTTCAAGGTCGCGGTCGGCGTGGCCGTGGCGGCCGGGGGCACGGTGAACCTGCCGGCGGCAGGCTGGGAGCTGCTGCTGCTCGGGGGTGGCGGCAGCGTGATCGGCGCCGCTGTGGCAGGCCTGGTCACGCTGGTCCGGCGGCGTACCACCGACCCGGTGCTGGAGACGGTGATCGCCCTGGTCACTCCCTACGCGGCGTACGTGCTGGCCGAGTCCACGCACACCTCCGGCGTCACCTCCGTGGTCGTCGCCGGCGTGCTGCTGGGTCGCTCCAGCCACCGCCTGACCGACGCCCACATCCGGCTGCAGCTGCACGCGGTCTACGCCGTGGTGGTGTTCCTGCTGGAGAGCGTCGTTTTCAGCATCGTCGGCCTGGAGCTGCCCGAGCTGGTGCGCGGGCTGCCGAGGGGCAGCGGGCAGTGGCCGTTGCAGGCGCTCGCTCTGGCGGTCGCGCTGATCGCCGTCCGGGTGGCGTGGACGCTGCCACTTACCCGCACGGTCAAGCCCAGCCGGGGGCGGTTGTCCTGGCGGGTGGCCGGAGTGGTGACCTGGGCCGGAACCAGGGGCGTCATGCCGCTGGCCGCCGCATTGTCGATCCCGCTCACCGGGACCGGCGGCACCGCGTTGGCCGGACGCCCGCTGATCCTCGTGCTCACGACGGCCGTGGTCGTCTTCACCCTGGTGGTGCAGGGTCTGACGCTGGCGGCGGTGGTCGGACGCTCGGGGCTGGCGCTGGAGCCCGAGCACACCGCGCGCGAAGAGGCCGATGCCCGTGATTCCCTCAACCGCTCCGGGCTCGACCACGTCGAACACCTCGCCACTCTGGAGGCCGTACCGGAGATGGTCGTCGACCGGGTCCGGCGGAACCTGACCGCCCGGCTCGACCGCAGCTCGGACGGCCCGGACGGCGGCAGCGCGGACGCCACCTACCGCCAGCTGCGGCGTGAGGTGATAGCCGTCCAGAACGCCGAACTGCACCGCCTGTACGACGAGCACCTCGTCAGCGACACCACCCGCAGACGCCTGCAGCACGACCTCGACCGGGAGGAAGCCGCACTCGGCAACCCGTAGGAACGGATGCCCCGAACGCGGCACCGGGAGCGTGGAGGTCACCGCAGACCGCACCTGACCGTACGGGCGGAGCGGAGCACCGGACTTGATCACAACCCGACGACCGGCCATCATCTGACGGCCCCATCGAAGTCCGGCCGGCCGTTCCTGATGAACTCATCGCGTCCGGCAGCCGGTCCGACGGAGCCCTGTCAGGGCATCAGCGCGTGGACGCCCCGGGGTCGAGCGGCTCCGCCCGGGACTGCGCCGACCGCGGCGACGCGTACGGCTTGCTCAAGGCTGTGGAGGAGCTCGGACGGGGAGACGACGAGTACCTCGCAGATTGCATGAGCTCGACAGTGGCGCACCGCCGAGCTGTGCCGGACCTGTTGCCGGCGGCTTCGGTGGCCGCAGCCGAGGACCAGCAGATCACTCGGGCGGTCAGCGATACGGACCAGCGCCGGGCCGGGCTCGCCCTGGACGGTCAGCGAACTTGTCACCAGGTCTTCCGGGTGACCTCCGAAGGCCTGCTCGAAGGCGGTGTCCAGGCGCCCGCGGGCGGCGTGCTCGAGTTCGGAGGCCGGTCTGAGCTCCTCGCCGCCGGACCAGGCGGTCACCGCCACCAGCACGGCGTCCCGGCGGCGGGCCTCCGAGGCCGCCCGGTAGAGGGCGGCGAGGCTGCTGAGGGTGTTGCTGACCCCGACGACGACTCTCGGTTTCTCGGCCACCGCGTTGCTTCCTTCCTGTGGCCCAGGACATCCGCTGTCAGTCCACACCTCCGACCGCGGCAGGCAGCGGATCTTGACGCGACCGCTACCGATCCGGTGCCGGCTTTGACGTGGCTCTTACGCCGCGCCGTCCAGCGCCCGGCCCGATCCGACGGGCTACCCCGACCGCAAGAAGAAGGCGAACCACGGCCGCAGGCCCGGCCGGTAACCATCCCGAGCCACCCGGCGCCGCGAGCCACCGGCGCCGGGTCCACCACCACCGAAGCCCCGGGAGGGGAGGCTTCGCCGATCGGCATCACAGCTCAGTCGCTCGACGTCGCGCCACCCAAGTCCGATCCGCCGTGCCGCGGCCCACTGACACGTTTCGGCCAAGCCCAGGTCTCGGATGCATGACGCGGATATCAGGGGCGCGTCAATGTTCTAGAACCACCCGTATGGAGGGTGTCAGGAATCCTTTGACGCGTCGGGAACCGCTGGTTTGCTGCTCCCGCCGGTCTTCCACCGGTGCCGCAGCCGCCTCCGGGGGGAGCCAGCGGCCAACAGTCCCTGAACCACTTTGGTGGAACCCATGCCCGATCTCATCTTCGTCGGCGTCACGGTTGCCGTGTTCGTCGTCCTGGCCCTGATCGCGAAGGGGG
>NZ_JBVIMH010000014.1:0-119776 GCF_055579945.1 Kitasatospora sp. NPDC032150
TCGACTTTCTTCGCCGATCGTTGATCTACAGGTGTCCCGTTGCCTTGTTCAAGCCCCTTGACCTGCGCACTCATGCCATAACGCAGCGGCGTTGCCGAGCTGTTGAAGTGCTGATCTTGGTCGGCTTCGGCCGCTAGGGTGATGGAGTGTCTGTGACCCAAGATCGTGACGATGTCGTCGAGCAGCTCGAACCCTTCCGCCGGGAGCTGACGGCCTACTGCTACCGGATGCTTTGTTCGGCGTTCGAGGCTGAGGACGCCGTGCAGGAGACGATGGTCCGGGCCTGGTCGAAGTTCGACGGTTTCGAGGGCCGCTCGGGGCTGCGCACCTGGCTGTACCGGATCGCGACCAACGTCTGCCTGGACATGGCCCCGGCCGCTCAGCGTCGTGCCCGGCCGATGGACCTGTCCCCGCCGGGCTCGGCCACCGCGCCGAACCTCGCGCAGTTGGAGGAGCGGATCTGGGTGGGGCCGATCCCGGACGAGCGGGTGCTCTCCGGCGACCCCGCCGAGGTCGCGGTGGGCCGGGAGACGATCCGGCTGGCCTTTGTCACGGCGCTGCAGAGGCTCCCCGCCCGCCAACGCGCGGTGCTGATCCTGCGTGAGGTGCTGGCCTGGTCGGCGGCCGAGACCGCCGAGCTGCTGGAGACCTCCGTCGCTTCGGTGAACAGTGCCCTGCAGCGAGCGCGGGCCACGCTCGCCGACAACGGCGGCGTGCCGGAGAGCGACATCTTCAAGCCGCTGGATGAGACGCAGCAGGCTCTGCTGGCGAGGTACATCCGGGCGTTCGAGGCGTTCGACATCGAGGGGCTGCAGAGGCTGCTGCACGAGGACGCGGTTCTCAACATGCCGCCGTACCAGATGTGGGTGCAGGGAGTGGTGGAGCTGGGCGAGTGGTGGCTCGGCGCCGGCTGCGGATGCCGGGGATCGCGGATGATTCCCGTGGAGGCGAACGGCACGCCCGCGTTCGCACAGTACCGGCCGGCCGAGGACGGCAATGGGTGGACTCCGTGGGGCATCACGCTGTTGGAGATCACCGACGGCCGGATCAGCACCATGACCAATCACATGGACACCGAGCGGTTGTTCCCGCTGTGGGGACTTCCCATGCGGCTGACCGCCGACGGCACGGGAACCTGACTCACCGGCCTCGGGCTCGAACACCTCACCTGGCCGGTGCCCTGGTGCTTGCCGGCCCGGCCGGCAAGCAGGGCCGGCAAGGCCGGGCCGTCCTGCAGGCCGTCGTGCTGGCGGTCTCGGTGCTGACGATCTGGCGTTCCCCCGGCGGGCCCGACTCCCGGTCGATGGAGCCGGAGTGATGGATCAGGCTCCCGTCCCGGTGGTCTGCCAGGGGGCGAAGGCGTTGGCCACCGAGGCCATCGCCGGGCGCAGGTCCGGGAAGTGGCGCAGCAGTACCGAGCTCATGGTGTTGTCCTCGATCCAATCGAGTCCGGCCTGCGTGTACACCTGGGGGGTGAAGTCCCTGGTGAGGAACCGGTCGCTGTTCAGCCGGCGCGAGGCCATCAGGATGAAGATGCGGAAGGCGGTGTCGCTGAAGGCGAAGCCCTTCGGTCGGCGCTCGGCGAACATGCCGATCATCAGGTCCACCCGTTCGATGTCGCCCTGGTAGACGAGGCTCAACTCCCTCGCCAGGTCGGGATCCTGGGCCAGCGACTCGAAGTCCTTCGCGGGGGTGAGGTGGAGCAGGCGCCGGAACTCGTTGTACCTGGGCACGCCCAGTTCGCGGATCCGCAGGATGTCGACGGCGCCCAGGTCGACCAGGATCCCGTCCGGCCGCTCGAACTCCTGCATGAACCTTGGGTAGTTGTGCAGCGTCACCAGCCCGGGATGGGCCGTGCCGAACGAGTAGAAGAGATCGGTCAGCGAGTGCTTCGCCAGCAACTCGTAGGCGCGCGGCCCGGCCAGCTCCCGGAACGTCGCCTCCTGCAGCACGGTGTCGTCGCCGGCGGAACGGAAGGACCAGTCGTCGCGGATCAGCGGATGCATCCGGTAGACCGCGGTGAACTCCTCGGTGAGCGCGTACGGGACGCCGAAGTGGTCGGTCCGCCCTCCGACGATGCCGCTGAGCACCTCGCTGCCGCTGATGCGGCCGAAGAGCCGGTGCACGCGCTCACCGAGGACTCCGTACCAGTTGGCCCGCAGCGCGGCGACCGTCGTCGGATGGCTGACCACCGCCGGGGTCCACTCGACCGTGTGGATCTTCGCGAGCAGGGCGGCGATGACCAACCGGGCCCGCTGGAAGAGTTGTTCGTCCGTCCACTTCGGGAACTCGTCCTGCAGTCGGCCACAGACGGCGTTGTGCTCCAGGACGAACAGCCGGTGCATCATCGCCAGGCCCAGCCAGAACCCTGCGGTGTTCGCCGGATCCTGCTCGGGGTCGTCGAAGAACATCGCGCCGTTCTCGGGCTCCCGCAGCCTGCCGCCGTCGCCGGTGCGCAGCTGCCGCTGCGCCTCCAGGCTGTCGCCGTAGAGCTGGGAGGCGTCCCACCAGTGGGTGCTCTGGTTGAGGTAGCTGGGTGGAAGACCGTCACCCGGCTGCCTGGTCGGGTCGGGGATGGTCCTCGGCACCAGCATCGGGCGGGTGGGCCAGGGATCGCCATCGACCAGCTCGATCCGCCATGGATCCGCCATGGTGCCCGGCCCGTGGGTGAACCAGTCCCGGATCATGAACTGCAGCCAGGCCGCGACCAGTGAGTTGACCGACTCCGCGGGCACGAACTCGCGCCGGGTGAGCAGCGCGCGGCTCACCTCGCGGGGGCTCGGCGTCAGCAGCTGCGGCTCGGGCTCGGGGAAGGTCCGCTCGGGCGGGACGTTGCGGCCGAAGCGCGAGTCGGCCATGCCCATCCGCGGGCTGCCCAGGTCGTTGTGAGTGCCGTCGGCCGAGCGCTCGATGGTGTCGCGGGCCCGGCGTGGCTCGATCGGCGGCAGGTCGACCGCCGGATAGCCGGTGGTGTCGAAGAGGTTCTCGCGGCGCAGCAGATCCCGCAGGCCCTTCAGCACTGCCAGACCGAGCGGGGTGGGCAGCCGGTCCCAGCCGATCCGGTGGTCCACGGTCACCGCCAGCCGTTGGTACGCCTGCCGGTACGCCCGCAGGAAGGCGGCCTCGGGTCGGGAGGCGGACGCGGCCGGCCGGCGGCCGCTCCGGGGACTGCGCTGCTCGGCCATACCGGCCTCCTCGTCTTGGGTGCACAGGTGCACAGGTGCACAGGTGCGCGGATGCGTGGCTGCGCCGGGTGCGGATCGCCCGCGCGCCGGCCAGGTCCTTCGTGGACAACACTGTTTGGGGTGCGTCAGATGCGCAAGGCGCGGCGTGAGCCGAAGGGTGCGGGGGAGTGGCGAGCGCCGGCACCGGTTCGGAGCGCCTGGCGGCGACCGAGGAGCGCGGCCGTGGGAGACACCGTGGTGAACACGGCGGACGATTCCCCGAGCCCGGCGGACGGCCAGGAGGGTGACACCGACTTCGACGGTCAGGAGATCCGCCTCGGCGTCGTGCTCGACGGCGGCGTGAGCCCGGACGTCTGGACGCTGGATGAGCGGTGTGGCGCTGGCGCCGCACCGCTAGGCAGGCGACCGCGCCGGGCCCGCCAGGACCCGGTCGGCGGACGCTGAGGCTGCTGAGTGCCCGGGCAGGTCGAGCGCTGCGGTGAGTGCCGCGAGCGGTCCGGGGCGTGGCCGTTCGCGGTCGGGCATGGCCAGCGCTGCCGCGCGGTCGGATGGTCCACCGGCGCTCTGAGTGCGTCCGTGCCGTCAGGGGTGACCACAGGCGGTCCCGGGCCCGGGCAGAGTGGCTCCGCTCCGCGTCTTTCTTGACTGATTGGTCTGAAAAGGCGTAAGGTCCTCTGCATGGCACGGACCAAGGAATTCGATCCCGATGCGGTGCTCCAGAAGGCTCTGGAGCTGTTCTGGCGGCGCGGCTACGAGGCCACCTCGATGGCCGACCTGGTGGCGGAGCTCGGGATCGCCCGCGCCAGCATCTACGCCACCTTCGGTAGCAAGCACGAGCTCTACCTGCGTGCGCTGGAACGCTACGGCGAGCAGCGGAACCCGGCGCTGCTCGCCGAACTCTCCCAGCCCGGGCCGGTGCTGCCGGCCCTGCGTACGGTGGTCCGCCGCTTCGCCGCCGAGGCTGCCGAGGAGGGGCGGCGCCGGTACGGCTGCTTCGTCACCAATACGGCGGTCGAGCTCGCCCCGCACGACCCGCGGGCCGCCCGCCTGGTGGACGCCAGCCTCGGCCACCTGGAGACGGTGCTGACCGTCGCCCTGGTCCGGGCCGAAGCGCAGGGCGAGCTGCCGACCGGGCGGGACCCCCGGGCGCTGGCCCGGCTGCTGGTGGTGCTGTTGCAGGGGCTGCGCGTGGTCGGAAAGACCGGCGACGGCGCGGCCCGGGCGCGGGATGCCGCCGAGCAGGCGCTCGTCCTGCTGGGCTGACGCCCGGTGGCGTGCCGGCCGTTCCTCTTCCCCGCCTGGATTCTCTTGCTCTCTTCTTGTCTCGATTCTGGACCGAACGGTTAGTATGGGAGTGCTCAGTATGACCGCACGTTTCGCCGACACGTCCGTCCTGGTCACCGGTGGCGGCACCGGTATCGGTCGGGCCGTCGCGCTCGCCTTCGCTCGGGAGGGCGCCCGGGTCGCCGTTGCCGGCCGCACGGAGGGCCCGCTCGTCGAGACTGTCGAGCTGATCGAGCGCGTCGGTGGCGAGGCCGTCGCGCTGACCGGCGACGTGACGAACGGACAGGACGCCGCCCGCCTGGTCCGCGAGACCGTCGAGCGCTTCGGCGCCCTGGACGTCGCCGTCAACAACGCCGGCGTCCTCGGGGCACTCGGCCCGGTCGCCGATGTGGACGAGGGCGAGTGGCGCCGCGTCATCGACGTCAACCTGACCGGCACCTGGCTCGCCATGAAGTGCCAGATCGGCCACATGCGCACCCATGGTGGCGGTGCCATCGTCAACATCGCCTCCAACCTCGGCACCCACATGCGCCTCTCCGGCCTCGGCGCCTACGCCGCCGCCAAGGCCGCCGTCGCGGTCCTGACCCGCACTGCCGCCCGCGATCACATCGCCGACGGCGTCCGGATCAACTCGGTGAGCCCCGGCCCGGTGGAGACCACGATGTCCACCCGCCCCGGCGAGAGCGCCGCCGAGAAGGCCGAGCGGATGAAGGCCGCCGTCCCCCTCGGCCGGGCGGGCACGGTCGAGGAGATCGCCGCCGCCGTCCTCCACCTCGCCTCGCCCGAGGCCGCCTTCACCGTCGGCGCCGACCTCGTCCTCGACGGCGGCATCACCTCCTGATGATGTTGTCAAGCCGCTGATGGCACGAGGCCGCCGACAAAGCCCGCGCCCACGCCGAGGACAAGGAACGCCGCCGCCAACAGCGCACCGGAGAAAGCGACGAGCAGGCCGTCGCAGACACCGGCGAGGCGGCCGCCGCAACAGCGTGGCCCAAGCCGAAGGCCCGGGCGAACTTCGCCGACCCGGACTCGCGGATCACGTTGGTCGTCACGTCGGCGGCGGTGATGTCCAGCCGTTTTCAGCCTGCCGATCCCCCCGCCTTCTCGGTGAGATCACTGCCGAGGGATGACTGGCCTCGCGAGGGCGAGTTCGGTCCACCGCTCCAGTTCCACGTTGCGGCGCGCAGCCAGGCTGCTGCACTTACCAGCAACCGGTACGCCCACACACCGGCATGCGTCGGCCGGGTGGCGGGGGCGGGGACAGCCCGAGGCCGGCCCGGCAGAGGTTTGGGCGCCCGTCGGTATCGTGACCGGCCTGCTCCACGGATGGCGGGCTCCGGTCCGGTCGGTCAGCTTCCGGCTCGGCCGGCGCTGGCTGTCTGGGCGGCCGGTTACCACCGCCGATCCTGGAACAGGAATTCGACGCGCGAGGAATCTAGGTCGAGCAGCGGGTGAGTCCCGTGGGAGGTGGTGGAGCGCCCGGGTTGCGCCGCTGTCCGTGAGGAGAACGGCCCCGGCCCGGGCTGCCTGCGCCGGCACCGAGCGGCTAACCCCGCTCGCCCCGAAGTCGCTGCGGGAGTGCGCCCGGCCGGGGCAGGGGGCTCAGTGTGACCAGTACGGGTTGTCGATGGTCGTGTCGGCGGGGTCGCCCGGGCGGGAACCGGGTACGTGGTCGGCGGCCAGGTCGCCGTAGTCGTCGGGGACGTACTGGACGCTGCCCTGGTGGATCGTGATCGTCACCCGGACGGTGAGCGGGCCGGGGTCGTTCATCCGGCTCTCCTCGAGGGAGAGTTCGGCCTGGAGGCCGTTGGGGTCGGTGGTGTGCAGAATCCGGCCGGCGCCGGCGCTGCCGCTGCTGCTCTCCGGGTATGTGTCGATGGTGGGCAGCGGGCACCGCAGTTTCAGCCACGCGTCCGTGATGCGGCGTTCCAGTTCGGCCTCGTGCCTGACGAGGATGACGGTGCGTGACTTCAGGGTTCGACGGACACGGGAGGACTTGCTCTCCTCGCCGTGGGGGAGTTCGTCGCGTTCGACCTGGTATCCGCTGTCGTGGAAGACCAGGCCGGGGCTGATGGCCGCAGTCGTCTGGCGGAGGAACTTCTCGCCGTCGTCGCGGAAGTCGACCGCTGTGACGTCGTAGCGGTTGACAGGGTCGGGGGAGTCGGGACCCGCCATCATCCAGCCGACGAGTGGCAGCGCGAAGCAGACGAGCACGAGGGCCGTCACGAGGCCGGCGGCCCACAGGCAGCCCTTGAGTTCAGGATTGTCGGACACTCTCGTCTCCCCCATTTGATGGTGATCATGATGCGGCCAGCCTAGAAACGCGGTCCACGGCGGGCCTGAGTATCCGTACTCAGAAGAGTGTCGGCGGCGTACCCGGACGGGTGGCGTGAGAGCGTTGGGGACGGCGTGGTGGTCGTGGCGGCTGCGCGGGGCGGCCCCGGGCCCGTCCTGACGGAAGGCCAACCCGATGTCCGCCACCGCACTCGCGCTGCCCGAGCCCGACGGCGGCGACCCCAGGGCGCCGACCCCGACCACGCCCCCGTGCTGCCGTCCAACTGCGTGCGCCGCTGCGGAAATCCCGTCACGCGATTCTCTGTACCATGTATAGTGTACGTTGTACGGAGAACCGTGAACCGGATCCCGATCGGAGAGGACCCACTCTTGAAGATCAACAGCTCTGCCGTCTCGCTGACCGTCGAGGACGTCCCGGCTTCTGCCGCGTTCCTCACCGAGCACTTCGGCTTCCAGGAGCAGATGGCGGCCGACGGCTTCGTCTCGCTCGGCCGCGAGGACGCCGGACTGAACGTCATATACCTGCGCCGAGGCCTCGAGGTACTGCCGGAAGGCTTCCGCGACCAGCACGCCGCAGGCCTGATCCTGGTCTTCACCGTCGACGACCTGGCCGGTGAGGAGGCCCGACTGCAGGCGGAGGGCGTGGAGATCACCATGCCACTGCTTGAGGAGCCCTGGGGTGAGCGGCTGTTCCAGGTGACCGATCCCAACGGCGTCGTGATCGAGCTGGTCGAGTGGGCCGTCCCGGCCGCGAGGTGACCTGACCGAGAGCCGAGTTGTCGAGAGCGACCCGGATCGACCCCGAGGCCCCGCCGGGCGAAAGAAGAACCGGTGGGGCCCCGGTGCCTTGAGCTGTGCGCCGCGCTCGGTGCCGCCGCCACCCGAGCGCCGATCAATCACCCCGAAGTGCCGATGTCAGTGGCTCGACCTGGGCCGAGGAAAAGGTCGATGAGCGGCGCGGACTTCCCGGATACGGTGTTCCCGGCCCGAGTGGATGGAATTTCTGTCCGCCTGTCGATCCGCGGCTGCCTCGTTCGACCTCGGGGTGAGAGGGCCGAGAGGCGGCCCTCGTACCGAGGAGACCGAAGATGGCGAAGTACATGTTGATCATGCGGGGCACGGACGAATCCGTTGCGAAGATGATGGCCACACCCTTCGAGGAGATGCTCGAGACGGTGGGTCGCTTCAATGAGGAGTTGATCCGGGCGGGCGTGCTCGTGGCCGCCGAGGGCCTGGACGACCCGGCCCAGGGCGTGGTGGTCGACTTCAGTGGCGAGACGCCGGTGGTCACCGACGGTCCGTACGGCGAGACGAAGGAGTTGTTCGGTGGTTTCTACGTGATCGACGTGGCAACGAAGGAGGAGGCCGTCGAGTGGGCCAAGCGGCTCCCGGCGGTTGCCGGCTCGAAGTGCGAGATCCGCCGCGTACCGGGCATCGAGGAGTTCCCGCAGGACAACGAGTGGATCGTCAAGGAGCGGGCGTGGCGCGAGCGGACCGGCCAGCTGTGACGCCCGCGGCCGCCGGCGGCCCGTTGAAGGCGGTGATGGAACTGCTCGCGCCGGACGTGACCGCCTGGTCCGACGGCGGCGGCAAGGTGACCGCGGCCCGCCGCCCGCTGCGCGGGACCGACAACGTCGCGGGCTGGATGCTCGGAGTTCTCGCCAAGCCCGAACTCCACGGAATGGCCTGGCAATCGGCCACCATCAACGGTGAGGAGAGCGTGCTGTTCTCGATGGGCGGTCACCCGGTCGGCGCGCTCACGTACGACATCACCGACGGCCGCATCCATAACCTCCGCTTCCAGGTCAACCCGGACAAGCTTCGCGGTCTCGCCTGATCACGCAGCCGCGGCACCGCCCCGGCGTACGGGCGGTCCGGAGAACCGGACCGCCCGGCCACGACGGTAGTTCCTGACCGAGCACACGGATCGCCGCCAGGCTCCCGGAGCTGCGCGGCGTGGCCTCCCCGCCGCAGCCCGAGGACAAGACGGAGGGCCGGCTGCGGGTCGGGCACATCCTGGCCGTGGTCCCCACGCAGGTGGCGTTCATAACGGGCGCCGCACTGGGGGGGATGAGTGCGCGCCGGTGGACTCGCCCGCGAGACCGGCGTCATCGAGCGGGCGGTCAGTCTCTACCCCGCTGGCGCTCGCATTTCCCGCCCGGAGGCGTTGCCGCACCTGGCGGCCGCCGCCGGCGCGGTCGTTGCCGGGGTTCCTGGGCCGAATCGGCAGTTTCAGCATCGATCAGCATCAAGGCACACGAGGCATGCGGAGGGGGAGCGCCGGAGGGTGCCGATGGCGAGCCCTGCCCCGGAGCCACCGTCCGTCGATCGGTCCACGGTGATCGCAGACGCGGCGGCGTTCAGCGCGGGATCACCCAACGAGGCGCCCAGGTCCCGGCGGCGTCGTGGCCGGCCGCTGTGGCGGCGAGGTGGGCGCGGAGGGTGGCAAGCGCCGGGTGGGGGTTGTCGCGGTGCCAGAGGAGCGAGTGAGGGTAGACGGGCGTTGGTTCGGTCACCGGGATGCGGCGCAGGCCGTGGTCGGCGGGCCAGACGAGGCGGGTCTGCTCGCCCATGAAGGTGGCCAGGGCCGGAGTGTCGGCGATGGTGTCGAGGAGCGCGTCGGAGCCGAAGTTGGGGCCGGTCGCCTCGATGGTGAGGTCGAACTCGGCGGTGAGGTCGTCGTAGTAGGCGGCCCACTCGGTACCGGGAACGATGCCGGGCATCCAGATCCGGTGCCCGGCGAGCTGCGCGACGGTCACCGACCGGGCGGCCGCCAGCGCGTGGGCGGGGCCGGTGAGGAGCTGGAGCGGCTCGTCGAGCACCCGGACGGACTCGATGTCCTCGGGGAGGGGCTGGCCGGGCACGGCGACGGCGCGGAAGGACGCGTCGATCGCACCGGACCGGATGGCGGCGACGGCCGTCTTGACGTCGAACAGCATCACCACGTCGAGGTCGATGTCGGGGTGCGCGTTGTGGAAGCCGCGCATCAGGCCCGACGCCGCGACGCGCGAGGCGATCACGTCGACGCGCAGCGGACGGCGGCCGGTGCGCACGGACGCGACCGCGCGCTCGGCGACGCGCAGCAGTTCGCGGGCGTGGGGCAGGAACGCCTGCCCGTCGATGGTGAGCTCGGCGCCGCGCGGGGTGCGGGTGAACAGCCGGACGCCGAGGTTGCGCTCCAGCGCGGCGATGCGCTTGGAGACGGCCTGCTGGGTCACCTCCAGCTCGGCGGCGGCCTCCTGGAACTGCCCCGCGTCGGCGGCGGCGATGAAGGTCCGGACAGTGTCGAGGTCCATGCCGATACCCTATGGGAACAACCGTTGGTTGTGGCCGGCGGCCGTGCGGTTGTTTGATCCCCGGGTATGGTCCTCGCTTTGATGCTTCCGATCGCGGATCGGTTGTGCGAGTGAGTGGCGAGGGGCGTCGGGCATGAGGAGCGGGCACCAACTGGGACATCTGCTCGGTCATCGGCTGGGGCGGCGGTTCGGGTGGCTCTGGGGAGCGTACGGGACCAGCGCGCTCGGCACGTGGCTCGCCTTCGGCGCGTTCCCGCTGATCGCCATCCGGGTGCTGCACGCCGGACCGGCCGAGGTCGCCGCACTCTCCTCCGTGGGGGCTGCGGTGGGCGCGGCCGTGGCGGTGCCGCTCGGCCCGTGGGTGGAGTTCCGCCGCAAGCGGCCGGTGCTGATCGCGATGGACCTGGTGCGGTTCGCGGCGCTGCTGACGATCCCCACCGCGTTCGCGTTCGGCGTGCTCACCTTCGTTCAGCTCCTGCTGGTCTCGGTCGTCGTCGCGGCGGCCGACATCACCTTCCGCGCCGCCTCCGGCGCGTACCTGAAGACGCTGCTGCCGGCCGAGGACCTGCTCGTCGCCAACGCCCGGTTCGAGTCCACGGCTTGGACGACCACGATCATCGGACCGCCGCTAGGCGGCGCGGCGATCGGGCTCCTCGGTCCGGTGGCGACGGTGGTGGCCGACGCGGTCAGCTACCTGCTCTCGGCCCTGGGCATCCGCGCGACGGGCGGGCACGAGCCGCGGCCCGAGCGCCGGGAGGCCGCGCGCACGCGGGTCGGGGACCTGCTCGACGGCTGGCGGTACATCCTCGCCGACGCGACGCTGCGCCCGCTGTTCTTCAACACCGCCTTGTTCAACGGCCTGGTGATGGCCGCCGAGCCGCTGCTGGCCGTACTGATGCTCGGCCGACTCGGGTTCGCTCCCTGGCAGTACGGCCTCGCCTTCGCCGCGCCCTCGATCGGCGGCCTGCTCGGTTCGCGGCTGGCCCGACCGCTCGTCACCCGGTTCGGGCAGCACCAGGTCCTGGTCGTGGCCGGCGCACTGCGCGCGATCTGGCCCATGGGCCTGGCCTTCCTGCGGCCGGGCACCGGAGGGCTGCTGCTGGTGATGGGCGTCGAGCTCGGGCTCATCTTCTGCTGCGGGGTCTTCAACCCCGTCTACGCCACCTACCGCCTCGAGCGCACCGCGACCGACCGGGTCGCCCGCACACTGTCCGCCTGGGCGGTGACGACCAAGGTCTCGACCGCGCTCCTGACGGCAGTCTGGGGCGTGCTGGGCGGCCTGCTCGGCCCGCGTACGGCCATCGGCCTAGCCGGCGTGCTCCTGCTGGCGACCCCGCTGCTGCTCCCCCGTCGCGCGGCAGCGCCCCTGGCCGAGCCGGAGCCGGAGCCGGAGCCAGCACCGAGCCGCGCCTGACGGGCCGCCACGGCCGTCACCCCGATCGGGCCGCGCCGCTCTTCTTTCGGAGCGGTTCACCCCTCTGGGTAGAGCTCGGAGGCGAGCGCGGTGGCCTCCGCCGTGGCCTGTGGGGGTCGCGGCGCGGCAAATCGTGGCTTATGTGTCCAATGTGCCTCAACAGCCCCCAGATACTCGTGAGGCACATACGGTGCAAGGCCACCTGCCTCACATGCCTTCTCCTGAACTACTGTCACAGGGTTGGTTGACGTTCGGCTGGGCCGCGGTCAGTCCGTCTTGAGTGTGTTTCAGGAAACTCTCATCCAGAGGCAACCGGGCGAGCCTTCCCGGTGTCTTCACCCCTGAGAACGCACAGCCCAGGCCCGGGGTAGCGGTGGCCTGTCGGCTGTCCTGATGATCCGGGGGGATCCATGCGCTCGCGCTCTGTGTCGACGGTTTCGTTATCCGTGCTGCTGGCCGGGTTCGGCCTGACGGCCTGTAGTTCCAGTTCCACGGCCAACCCGCCGAAGGCCAGTGGGGTCGCGCCGGTGTCGGCCGTACCGGTCGCGGGTCAGTCCGCGGCTCCGGCCTCCGCCTCGTCCGCCGCCGGGGTCACGGCGTCGACGGGCTCCGGCGGCTCGCAGGCTGCCAAGTGCCTTACGCGGAACCTGAGGTGGACACTCACCCGCCTCGTCGATGCGGGTGCCAGTGCGAAGGATCCGGCGAACGCGGAACTCGTCGCCGTCAACTCCGGCTCCCACAGCTGCACCTTGGCCGGTTACCCGAAGCTTGAGTTCCACGTGGGCAAGGGGCCGGAAGCCGTTGGGGTCGGGAAGGGCAGCCCTGTGCCGGTGACGCTGGGTGCGGGGAAGAAGGCGGTGATCGCCCTGCGCTACTCCGAGTTGAACGGCAAGGGGCCGGACAGCGGCGACTGCCCGGTCACTGCCGGTGCCGCCGATGTGGCCGCACCGGGTGACAGCACCGGAGTTCGGGTCCCGGTGGTGGATCAGAGCGGCAAGCCGGCGGAGGTCACCATCTGCGGTGACGAGGTCCGAATGAGCCCGCCCGTCGCCCGGTAGCAACTGTCCGGGGGTCACTCGGCCGGTGTCGGCAGCGGCGCCGTCCGAGTGGCCGGCGTTTACGTTCCTGGTGAGCGACGAGCCGTGACTCCTGGGGTTCGGCTCGCTGGGCAGGCATGAGCAAGCGCAGCTCTGGGCCGAAGGCGGCTACGCCGGCGGCCTCATCGAGTACTGCTTCACCGCCCTCCGCGCCCAGCCGCTGGCTCCTGCCCGGCCGCGGCCTCCGGTCCCAGGGGGTGGCCAGGCTGCCCGGGCGGGCGGGGCGGCCGAAGCGGACCGGCACGCCGGGGGGGGTACAGCACTCTCACCGGCGGACCGACCGGCGACGGCAGCCCGGCGGCGGTCACCAACTGATCCTCGCAATACAGGAGTTCGGCCCTGTGCAGCGGCCAGCGCGGGTGGGTGTTTGGCAGGTACACCGGCCGGCCGAAGAAGGCGTTGTGCATGCCCCAGCGGGCGGTCAGGAAGTGCTCGAGGGCGGTCGGTTCCTCGATCCGCTCGCCGATGCGCACCGCGATCCGACAGCGCGCCCCGCACGGCCCCGGCCAGCGCCGGCTGCTGGTGTAGCTGACGGTGTCCGCGTCGCGCTGGATCGCCATCCGGGCCCACACGTAGGGTAGTCGGAAGGCGCAGCGTGCGATGGTCACTGGCAGCAGCCGCGAGGCCTCCAGAGAGCGGAACACCACGCCGCGCACCGATCCGCGAGGCGGTCAAGATCTGGGCCTACGACGAACTCCCTCGGCGCCGCGGTCGGAACGTCGCGTCCTCCATGCAGAACATGATCCGCGGCATGGAACAGCTCTCGGAGAGCCTGCGGCTGCAACGAGACGACGAAGGACATCAACTCCGGCTCCTGAGCCGCACGGACATGGTCAGTTTCTGCAACCGGATCGCGTTCCTCGCCGAGACCGGCGTCTTCGGGGCTCACCACCGGGTCAATGTGATCCGCTACGTCCGCAGCATCGTGAACCGGATCCGCGTCATGGGTCTCACCGGTCCCGGCCAGGTACTGGAGGGCCTGCCGGCCGACTTCGCCCTGTCCATACAAGACATCCCCGACGAGCCGGAGGACACCGAGGCGGGGCGCGACCTGCCGGACGAGGTGATGCGGGAACTCTGCGACAACCTCGATCTGCTGGAGAAGATCAGCAACCGCGAGTTCCGCGTCGCGACCGAGCTGCTGATCGACACCGGCGGCGGCCCGACGAGATCAGCACGTTGCCGTTCGAGTGCCTGGAGAAGGATCCGGACGGCACCCTTGTCCTGCTCTACGACAACTCCAAGAACTACCGGCTGGGCCGCCGTCTGCCGATCGGGCAGGTGACCGCCGGCGTGATCACGCAACAGCAGGAACGGGTACGGGAGCGGTTCCCCGACACCCCGGCGAGCAAGCTCAAGCTGCTGCCGAGCCCGATCTCCAATCCCCAGGGGACGAAGCCGATCGGCTCGATCGGCGACGCTCACCGAGCATGGGTCGATGCCCTGCCCGACATCATGATGCCGGTCGTCGTCGAGGCCGACGGGCAACTGGTGACGAAGATGCTGCCCTTCGACAAGTCCAAGATCTTCCCTTACGCCTACCGGCACTCCTTCGCCCAGCGGCACGCGGACGCCAACATCGCCCCGGATGTGCTCATGGATTTGATGGGCCATCGCGAAATCTCCACAACTCAGGGCTACTACCGGGTCAGCCAGGAGCGACGGCGCGAGGCCGTCGACCGGGTCACCGCCTTGCAGTTCGACCGTCGAGGCAACCGCGTCTGGCGCAAAGCACAGGCAATGCTGGACTCCGAACACGTGCGGCGGGCCATCGGAGAAGTCGCCACGGCCTACGGCATCTGCCGCAGCAGAACGTCGAGCTGACCAACGCGCTCGACGAAGCCCGGTCCGATCTCGAAGCCGCCCGAGCGGCCAACCGGGACCTCACTCGAGCTCTGAACCAGCGCGGCTGACCGCATTGAGAACCGGGTCGCGACCGGGCTGGTCGCGACCCGGACACTCACAGGGCGCTGCGGCGCGTCACCGTACTTCCTTCACGTTCTCCGCGCGCAGCGCTCAGGCGCGAGGCGGCAGTAACCGCAATTGCGGTGGCGGCAAGGGCGGCGCTGACCCATGCAGCATCTCGGTAGTCACCCGTCGCCCCAGTCGCGGCGCCGGCGAGCAGTGGTCCTAGAAACGCACCGGCGTTCAGCGCCACGGTGGCGAACGCCCCGTTCAGGGACGGGGCATCGGACGCGACATGCATGACACGGTTGACGAGGGTCGATCCGATTCCGAACGACAGCCCGGCCTGGACGACCGCGACGATGAACAGCGGCGCTGTCTGCGTGCTGGTCATGGCCAGCACCGCCCACCCGACAGGCAGAGCCCACATCGCGAGGACCAGGCCTTGCCGGAGTTGACTGTCGGCCATACGGCCGGCTGCGTTCACTCCGATGAAAGCGCCGACTCCGAACGCGGCGAGCAGTCCGGGGACCGCGCCGGCGGGCAAGTGAGCCACATCCGTGGCAATGACAGCCAGGTAGGCGAAGGTTGCGAAGGTGGCCCCATTGACCAGCGCCGTGAGCGTCAACGCCATCTGCACCGAACGCGACTTGAGCGCACGCGCTTCCTGCCTGACCGAGACGTCGTGCCGCCGGGCCGCACCAGTGGGCGCCGACCGGAACACGAGCGCCAGTGCAGGCAGGCACAGGGCAGCGACTGCCCAGAAGGCCGAACGCCAGCCGGACCAGTTCCCGAGCAAGGCGCCAACAGGCACGCCGACAACACACGACAGCGTGACGCCCGACAGTAGGACGGCGGTGGCCCTGGCCTGCCTCACTGGGAGTACGAGCGCTGTCGCCACGCTCATCGCGACCGCCAGGAACCCGGCATTGACGATCGCGGCGACGATTCGGGTTCCGAACAGCACGGCGAAGTCCGTCGTGACCGCGCCGATGACGTGCACGGTGACGAACGCGGTCAGGAATCCTGCCAGTGCGCGACGACGTGGCCATCGCGCGCTCAGTGCGGCCATCACCGGCGCACCGATGATCATCCCGATGGCGTATGCGGACGTCAGGCTTGCGGCGGCTCCCACCGACACGGACAAATCACGGGCAATACCCGGTACAAGACCGGACAACATGAACTCGGAGGTTCCTTGCGCGAAGACCGCAAGGCCGAGGACGTAGATGAACACGGGCACGAAGTCGACTCCAGCGTTGACGTGTGCGGGCATGAACATCCGCGCGCTGGACGTCGAACTGCGTCACCTGTTGCTGAGACGAGAGCCGAAACCAGACCAGACACACGGAGCACGTGTCCGGTCACTCACAGCGAAGTCGACCAAGGAACCAAACGGTCGTTGGTCAGTCGACAACCCGCCGCCGAGCGACCGGCGGCTCCGTTCTGTCTGACTCAGGGCTCATCACGTGAGGCACAGTACTCACGGCATGGGGCGACCATCAACTGGATATCGGCGGACCACGACCGTGCTCCGCACAACGTCAGGTAGCGCCACAGGTGTTGCACACGATACTGTCGCTCACACCGGCGCTGAGCTGCACAAAGTGGTCTCCACTTGCCTCGCGCCACACGGTTACCCCCAGAGAAGCCGGCGCACGCCCTTACGGCCGTCGAACCAGTCACCCCCGTGGTCGACCTCGGGCCGGATCTGCAACGCGGGGCGGCCGCGGTGCAACGCGGGTGCCCCGCGTTGCGGCCTTGGCCTGCGTCGATACGCCGAATCCTGCCGAAGCGGGCGCGTCGCACCCCAGCGTTGCCTCCCGGGCCCCGCCGTTTCTACGGCTCGCTCCACCCGCACGCGCACCGGGGGCGTCCCAGGCCCGGGCTGGCCCGAGGTCGAGCTGGTCCTCGTACCCCAGGCCGTAGGTGAGCCGCACTGCGGCTAGACGCGCCTGAACAACGCCGAGACGGGCCGCTGCCATCCCCAGCTCGGACGCCACCGCATCCTTCCGGTAAGCGAGTTCACCGGCGTCCACACCCGGCGACCCGGCCAGGACGTCCCGGTCCGGGATCCTGTCGAGCCCGGCGCAGTCTGGGCGACGGCCTGCGGAGGCGTTACAGCAGGTGTGCAACATCGTGACAGGGCCGTAGACCGTCCTCGGGGACGGGAACGGCTCCCCGAGCTCGGGGGCATTGCCCCACTGGGCGCGGTGGTTGAGCACGCGGATCTTCTCCGCAGCAGTACAGGCGCCACGCCGGTCGGCCGACCGCCGACCCGTCGCTCAGCCCGCGTAGGTGACCTGCACGACCGTGACCGTGCTGGTCTTCTCCCCGACCAGAATCACGGCCTGAACGTGCCCACGGGCGATCGTGCGCATCACCCCGTCGTCCGCCCCGTACGGCATGGAGGCACGCAGCGGGTCGGCGAGGCAGTCGAGGAGACACACGGCCAGGTCGGCCCGGCCATGGTCCGGGAGGGCCTGGTAGACGGCGAGCTGATCAGGGCCGAGTCGAAGGTGCCAGGTCACGCCGCGCCCCGCGCGCCCGGGGCGGGCTGGCTACCCAGCGGCGCCTGGTCCAGCCAGCGCAGCAGCTCACCGGTGATGTCCACGCTGCCAGCCTCAACCTCGGAAGGGAGCTCGCCGTGCGCAAGGTAGTGCGCGCGCAGTCCCTCGAGACGGACCCGGTCGCCCTCCTGCTGCTCGACCACCGCGACCCAGCGGCCGAGAACCGTCGGGAGTTCGTCGACCGGCGCCCGGTTCACGTCCCGCAGAAAACTCCGCTGCGCCTCTGGGTGCGGCAGCGCACCATGCAGAGCATCGATCGTCCACCTGCTACTCACCGCTGCGCTCCCTCGGGCCGGGGTTGTTCGAGCACCGAGATTAGCGCACAACTCCCCGCTCCTGGGGGCGGGTTCGGGTCATCGGCGGCCGCTGATCGGCTAGCCGGCCCCAGCGCAGCAGGCCGACGCGCGACCTGCTGCGCCACCGTGGACCGGTGCACGTTCCTGGGCGGGGAAGCGCTCCGGACGGTGTTCCCCGGAGCGCGGTCGATGTCGGCAACGCCCAGCGCTCGCCACGACGTTGATCAGACGTTCGTCGGCGGCATGCTCGTTCCGCCAGATGACGCAGCGGCGGATCATGCTGCCCTGCTCCTTGTGGCTGGCGTGGTCGGCGCCGTCCGGTGCGACGTAGCGCAGGGCGGTGCACTGAGCCTCGATGCGGTTCGGCCAGGAGGAGTTGGTCGGCGTGTAGGCGAACTCGATGTTGTTCGCTGCGGCCCAGTCGCCGACCGGGCATCCTCCTTCATGGTCGGGTTCGGGGAGAAGTTGTCGAGCACGATCGCGATCCGGATCCTCGGCGGGTAGAAGCTGCACGGACAGCGGCAGAACTCGAGGATCCTCGTCCGGCTCTTCGTTGGCTTGATGTGACCGTAGAGCTTGTCGGCCGTCCTCCTTCCCCCCAACGAGAAGTTCCGGATGGCATGAGAAGTAGTGGGGTTTTCCGCAGCCTCGATGAGAGCCCTGCATGTGGCGGTGCCCAGGTCCCAGCAGGTCCACGGCCCGCGCATCGCCGGGGAGATCGGGAGTCAAAGCTCCAACTCGTAGACCTGAGCGGTCAGATCGTCACCGAAGTCGAATGGGCTTGGCTCCTCCGCCACCAAGTGGAAGCCGGCGGTGAGGTAGACGTGGCGGGCCGCCGCCAACGTGTTCATCGTCCACAGCCGGATCCGCCGGTAGCCGGCCGCGCGGGCGAACTCCACGCAGATCTCGACCAGCCTGGTCCCCAGGTGGTGGCCGCGGGCGGCCGGATCGACCAGCAGCACCCGCAGCTTGGCGGTGGCCTCGTCCTCGTCCTTGGCGTCTACGCAGAAGACGCTGCCCACCCGGCGCCCGTCCAACTCGGCGATCCAGCCGGCCTCGCGCGCCGGATCGTGCTCGGCGGCGAAGTCGGCGACGATCCCGGCCACCATGACCTCGAAGGCGCTGCTCCAGCCGTACTCCGCCGCGTACATCTCCCCGTGCGCGAGGACCACCCAGCCGAAGTCCCCCGGCCGTCCGATCGGCCGGATGACGGCCTGGTGTGCGATCTCCACGCCCACCAGTAAAGCAGGAACGGTGAACTGAGGACCATTCAGCTCACCCGCTGCCCGACCGCGGCGGGCTGCGCCCGCGTTGAGTGCCTACTGACGTGACCACCCCCGAACCAGTGGGGAGGCCGTGCGATCGATCGATGCCAACCCAGCAGCCCGGCGAGATCACCATCTCCGACGGGGCAACCCTAGCCACGTTCCGTGCCCCCGGCGAAAGCGCGCGTCAGTCAGCACCTGCACCCAGGCGGGCCCCTGTCTCGCACATTCGGGTCGCACAGTCGTTGCTCACCTTATCGCGGCGGTCTTCGGGGCCGTCCTGTTGGAACGCGGTGCTGCTCGACCCGGCCCGCCGGACCGTGGCCGATCGCCGACTGCTCGCGGGCGTGGTGATCGCTGTGCTGCTCGTGCTGCCCGACCTGTTGTGGCAGGCGCGGCACGGCTGGGCCACGTTCGCGATGACGCGGGCGCTGAACCGGGAGCACGGAGGCGCTGGGAACATCCCCACCTGGATCGTGGGGCAGCTCGGCATGTCCTGTCTGGTGATGACGGTGCTGTGGCTGGCGGGCCTGCGGTTCCTGTGGCGGTCCGGCCGGCCGCTGTGGCGGTGCCTGGTGACCGCGTACGCCGTGCTGTTCGTACTGTTCGCCGTGACGACCGGGGCGCAGGTGTACTACCTGGGCGGGTTGTACGTGTGCCTGCTGGGGCCGGCGCGGTGGGACTCGACCGGTGGCTGCACGCCCGCCCGGTCCGGCTGCGCGGCCTGATGACCGGTACCGCCGTCGCGGCCGCGCTGTCCGCCGTGATCGTCCTGCCGGTGCTGCCGCCTTCTGACATGGCCTGGACGTACGGCACCAGCCCGATGTCGGGGGAGAGCCTGGGCTGGCCCCAACTGGTCGGCACCGTGCGGCAGGTATGGACCGGTCTCCCGGCCGGGCAGCGCGCGAACGCGGTGATCTTCGCGGCGGACTACAGCGAGGCCGGCGCCATCAACGAACTGGGCCGCAGCGCCGGGCTGCCCACCGCCGCGGGTTCCCAGAACACCGACTGGTGGTGGGGCCCGGGCAACCCGCAGGCCACGACCGTGGTGGCCATCGCTCCCGGCCCCGACTACGCCCCCGGGTACGCCGACCTCCTACGCCGGTACTTCCGGCACGTCCGGGTAGCCGCCACCCTCTCCAACCCCTACGGCGTGCACAACATCGAATGGGGCGGCCACGTCTACGTCTGCACCGACCCCGTCCGTCCCTGGGGTGCGATCTGGTCCGAACTGCGCAACTACGCGTGATGCCCGCGGGGCCGTGTCGGTGCCGCACCACGCGGGGCGCCGGCGCGGCCCGGCCCCAGACGTCCCCGCCCGGCCCGTCGTACGCCGCAGCGGGCGAGCCGCTTGGCGACCGGCAGGATTGTCGTGTGCAGCGATGCCGAGGCTGGCCACGCCCGGGTCAGCGCCCGCCGCACTGCTTGCGCCCCGCACCCCGGGCCGTCCGACTCTGATCCGCCGGCACCTCCTGGGTAAGGTGGCGCGACAGCACATCGTGAACCGGAACAAGGAGCAGACGTGAGCGAGCTGGCATCCATCGCCCAGCAGGAGGAGATCGCCCGGGAACTCCAGGTCGCCGAGACATTCGAGCCCGAGCGGGAGATAGAACGCCGGGTGGCCTTCCTGGCTGAGCGGCTGACCTCCACCGGTCTGCGCTCCCTGGTTCTCGGCATCAGCGGCGGCGTCGACTCCACGACCACCGGCCGGCTGTGCCAGCTCGCTGTCGAGCGGGCCCGGGCCACCGGGTACGAGGCGCGGTTCTACGCGATGCGGCTGCCCTACGGGGTCCAGGCTGACGAGCACGACGCCCAGCTCGCGCTCTCCTTCATCCGGGCCGACCACGTGCTGACCGTGGACATCAAGCCCGCGAGCGACGCCGCGCTCGAGGCCTCGCTGGCCGCCGGCGTGAGTTTCCGCGACGCCCACCACCAGGACTTCGTGCACGGCAACATCAAGGCCCGGCAGCGCATGATCGCCCAGTACGCGGTGGCTGGCGCGGCCGACGGCCTGGTCGTCGGCACCGACCATGCCGCCGAGGCGGTCTCCGGCTTCTTCACCAAGTTCGGCGACGGCGCCGCCGACCTGGTCCCGCTGACCGGCTTGACCAAGCGTCGGGTGCGCGCCGTCGCGGACGTGCTGGGCGCGCCCGCCGAGCTGGTGTGGAAGACCCCGACGGCCGATCTGGAGACCCTCGACCCGGGAAAGGCCGACGAGGATGCACTCGGGGTCACCTACGACGACATCGACGACTTCCTGGAAGGCAAGCCGGTGGACGAGCGGACGTTCGAAACGATCGTCAGCCGCTACCGCCTCACCGACCACAAGCGCAGGCTGCCCGTCGCCCCCTAGTGTGTGACCTGCAGCCCGGCAGGTGATTGGACCGCTGGAGGGACCGGTTATGGGGGTGGCTTCAGGTGGGTCGCCTTGGCGATTCGCTGCAAGGAGCATGACCACTCGGTTCCGGCAAGCGCGTCCCATCGGGCAGAAACCACCAGCTCATTAAGCCCTACTGGTTCCCCTGCGACTTCGTCACCGGCCGCGGCACGTCCTGAACCCCACCGGAGCAGGACCGCACTGCCCGGTCCTGCTCCGCGCTGCCCGCTCTGGCGGGGCGTGACGCAGGTCATGCCATGGGCTCCAAGCGGTTGCCTGCACGCTGAGGTCGCTCACAGTGGTGGGCGGCCGGGGCCTCGTGGTCCGGCATGGCCGGGAGCGTTGCCGCAGGGCGGCGCAGCGTGGCGGTGACGATGGCCAGGAACTCCGGTACGGGGTCCGCGCAGTCGTTCCTCGGCACCGCCAGGCAGGTCTCGACGGGCCGGGAGTCGGTGATGGGCAGGTAGAGCAGGTCGGGCGGGAGTACGAGTCGGCGATGCTCAGCGGGACCAGGGCGATGCCCTGCCCGGAGGCGATGAGCTCGAACTTCTCCTCCAGTGAGGAGGTCCGCCGGGTCCGGGCATCGAGGATCGGCTCGCCGTCGAGGTCGGCGGAGGTGAGGTTCGGGCGGTCGGCCAGCGGATGCGTCACGGGCAGGCACGCGACCTTGGTCTCCCGGCCTATGGGGACGGTCCGCAGCCCCGTGTCGTCGGGCACCGGCCTCCATGACCTGGCCGACGCCTCCGAAGGGCGGCTGACCATCGAATCCCTGGAGATGACCGACCCGGAGCAGATCGCGGCGCTGCGCGACCGGCTTAGACCGACCGGCAATAGGGAGCGTGGATCAAGGAGCGGGTCGAGAGCCGAGTCTGGGCGTGCATCGTGAGGAGAGCGCAGCGGCGCTGCACGCGACGAGGGATGTGCGCCCAGGCGCGAGCTATCGGCACGCGACGCCGCGGGCCCTATTGCCGGTCGGTCTTAGTCCGCGCGGGTGCCGTCGGCGGCTGTGGCCCAGTCGGTGGCCGTTGTGACGGCGATGCCGCGGATAGCATCTGGCGTGGCCACTTCACCTCGACTCCGGCAAGAGTGGAGACACCACCCATGAAGCGAATCCGACGTTCCGCCGCTGGCCTGCTCAGCACTGCACTCCTGGTGGCGGGACTGACCTCGCTGGCCGCTCCTGCCCAGGCGGCGACCGCGAGCCCGGCCGCGCCACGGGCGAGCGCGATCACCTCCGACGCGGCGGCCCGTGCCGAGGTGCTGGCGGCCGTCCGGCGGCAGGCGGTCACGCACCCCAACGACACCGGCCGACACATCTGTTACGCCGCCCACGTGCAGAACATCGGCTGGCAGCCGGCGGTCTGCGACGGACAGATGGCGGGCACCATGGGCCGGTCCCTGCGCATGGAGGCGCTGAGCATCGCCGTCTCCGGCGTCGGCGGGGTGTGCGCGGTCGCCCACGTGCAGAACATCGGCTGGCAGAAATGGGTCTGCGCGGGCGACGGCACGGCCGTCGGCGTCGGCACCACCGGCCGGTCGCTGCGCATGGAAGCGCTGGGCATCGGCGTCGGCAGCGGCAGCGTGTGCGCCCAGGCCCACGTGCAGAACATCGGCTGGCAGCCGAGGGTCTGCGCGGCGGCCGGCCAGGACGCCTTCGTGGGGACCACCGGCCGGTCGTTGCGGATGGAGGCGGTCATCCTGACGGTTTGACAGCTGCTCCGCTGAGCCCGTGACGGCTTCACCTAGCCACGGTGGGCGGGCCGGCGCGGGCCGGGGCCGGCAACCAGCGGCCCCGTCCGTCGGTGCCCTGAGAGCGCGCCGTGCGGCACCACGCCGCCCGGCCCACTCAGTGATCCGCTGCCGCCCGGGCCGGCTTCGGGAGGATGGTGCACTGCCGGGCCCGGCCGCACAGCGTCCGGAAGCTCTGCCGGTGAGTCGGCCGAGCTGAGTGAGCTGCTGGACCGGGGGCTGGCTGCCCGCGTCGCCGGGTACGGCCACGCCGGCCACGACTCGGTGACGAACGCGGTGGTCCGGCCCGACACCGCCCTCAGCTCCATGTCTGACCTGGTCCACTGACCGCCTGCACCCTGTTCTTGGTCCGCAGTCCGGCCGCGCCTCCCTTGTCCGGTCTGCTGGCCGCGGGATGATGCGTGGGTAGGAGGAGTTCGCTCCGGCGAGGTCCAGCTGCGGGCGGCCCTTGCCGCTCTGCTCTGCCCGTCCCGCCGGAAATCGAGTCCCCGAACGAGGGCGAGGGAAGGCTGCCCTGGCCGCCCACCTCCTGCGCGCCGCCACCCGGGTAACCACCAGAACGAACCGGCAAGACAGGGAGAAGACCCGACATGTCCAGCGAAAGCGAGAACCCACTAATCCCCTCCCCGACCCCCACGCCGCATCGGCCTAGGACGAACCGGGACTGGTGGCCGAACCAGGTGGACCTCTCGGTTCTCCACCAGCACTCGCCCCAGTCCAACCCGATGGGTGCGGACTTCAACTACAAAGAAGAGTTCAAGACCCTCGACGTCGAGGCGCTGAAGCGGGACCTCTTCGAGCTGATGACGACGTCCCAGGACTGGTGGCCGGCCGACTTCGGCCACTACGGGCCGCTCTTCATCCGGATGAGTTGGCACGCCGCTGGCACCTACCGCATCGCCGACGGCCGGGGAGGTGGCGGCAGCGGCGCTCAGCGGTTCGCGCCCCTCAACAGCTGGCCCGACAACGCGAGCCTGGACAAGGCGCGCCGGTTGCTCTGGCCGATCAAGCAGAAGTACGGTCGGAAGATCTCCTGGGCCGATCTGCTGATCTTCGCCGGCAACTGTGCCTATGAATCGATGGGGTTCAAGACCTTCGGCTTCGGCTTCGGGCGAGAGGACATCTGGGAGCCCGAGCAGATCTTCTGGGGCCCTGAGGACACCTGGCTCGGAGATGAGCGCTACAGCGGACCGGGGGAATTCGCGGAGCCTTTCGGCGCCGTACAGATGGGCCTGATCTACGTGAACCCGGAGGGGCCGCAGGGCAACCCGGATCCGCTGGCTGCCGCCCGAGACATTCGAGAGACCTTCGGTCGTATGGCGATGAACGACGAGGAGACGGTTGCGCTCATCGTCGGCGGCCACACGGTCGGCAAGACCCATGGTGCAGTCGATCCCCAGTACGTTGGTCCGGAACCCGAGGCCGCCCCCATCGAGCAGCAAGGCCTCGGCTGGAAGAACGCCTTCGGCAGCGGCAAGGGCGCCCATGCGTTCACCAGCGGGCTGGAGGGTGCCTGGACTAGCCAGCCGACGACGTGGGACAACGGCTTCCTTGACAACCTGTACAAATACGACTGGGAGCTTACGGCTAGCCCCGCCGGGGCCAAGCAGTGGACTCCCAAGGATCCGAAGGCCCAGGGCACCGTGCCCGACGCTCATGACCCGTCCAAGCGGCACGCCCCGATGATGCTGACGACGGACCTGGCGTTGAAGCTGGACCCGATCTACGGGCCGATCACGAAGCGCTTCTACGAGAACCCCGACCAGCTCGCGGATGCGTTCGCCAAAGCATGGTACAAGCTGCTGCACCGCGACATGGGACCCCGCTCGCGCTACCTGGGCCCGTGGGTTCCCGAGCCACAGCTGTGGCAGGACCCCATCCCAAAGGTCGACCACGAACTGATCGCAGAGGCGGACATCGCCGCCCTCAAGGGCACGATCCTCGCATCGGGGCTGTCCATCTCCCAGCTGGTCTCCACCGCGTGGGCAGCGGCAGCGAGCTTCCGCGGCACCGACAAGCGCGGTGGGGCCAACGGGGCGCGGATCCGCCTCGCGCCGCAGAAGGACTGGGAGGTCAACCAGCCGGCCGAGCTGACCGAGGTGCTGCAGACCCTCGAGCAGATCCAACAGGACTTCAACCGCTCGCAGTCCGGCGGCAAGAAGGTCTCGCTCGCCGACCTGATCGTGTTGGGCGGGTGCGCGGCCGTCGAGCAGGCGGCGAAGAAGGCAGGGTACGACGTCACGGTCCCGTTCGCGCCGGGGCGTACGGACGCCTCGCAGGAGCAGACCGATGTGGAGTCGTTCGCCGTGCTCGAACCGACCTACGACGGGTTCCGCAACTACCTCCGGGCCGGGGAGAAGTTGCCGGCGGAGACCCGGCTGGTGGACCGGGCGTTCATGTTGACGCTGACCGCTCCGGAGCTGACGGTTCTCATCGGCGGCATGCGGGCCCTGAACGCCAACGTCGGGCAGTCCCGGCACGGTGTCCTCACCGATCGGCCCGGGACGTTGACCAACGACTTCTTCGTGAACCTGCTCGATATGGGCACGGCGTGGAAGGCGTCCGCCTCGGCTGAGAACGTGTTCGAGGGGCGGGATCGCGCCACAGGCGAGGTCAAGTGGACCGCTACCGCCGTCGACCTCGTCTTCGGTTCGAACTCTCAACTCCGAGCCATCGCGGAGGTCTACGCCCAGGACGACTCGAAGGAGGAGTTCGTGCGTGACTTCATGGCCGCGTGGGACAAGGTCATGAACCTCGATCGGTTCGACCTCGCCTGATCCCGATGTCCGGGCCGGCCGGTGGCACTGGCCGGCCCGGACATCCTCGGTCTGGCCTCCGGCCTCGTGGTGGTCGGGAGCGATCCAGGACCCTCGCCGTACCGAAGCCCACAAGGCCCGCGTCCTCCGGGAGAACGCCAGGCCGAACGAGCGCGCCTGCGTTACCGAGTTCAGCGCGTTCATGGCTACCCAGTTCAAGCTGTAACCGCAGGTGTGAGCGGTTCTCACGGTGCGACCGACCAGCCCAAGCGTGCACGGCCCGAAGTGAAACACGACCACCCACGATCACGAGAACAGGGGTGTACAGACCATGAAGGCGGTCGGACTGACGCAGTTCGGCGGTCCTGAGGTTCTGTGGGTGTTCGACCTTCCCGAGCCCGAGCCCGGGGGAGGACTGATTTTCAGATGGTGCCTCAGTTCAGTTCGACGGTGTCGCCGAGTCGTACACGTCCCGGGTGTGTGACCGTGGCCAGTGCGTCAAGCCGCGTGTCGTGGGCCTGCGCGACAGCTCGCAGTATCAGCGGGGAGTGCGGCAGGTCCTGCTGGGCCTCGTTGGTCATCACGCATCGCTCACTGGCGCGCTCGAACCCTATGCGCAGAGCGTCGCCGATCCGGGCGGTGCTGCCGAACCACTCGTCCTCCACGAACGGAGGCGTGCCGGGCGGCGTACGCACCACCAGGTTCGGCCGGAACCGGCGCTCATCGACGGGCACGCCGGGAGCGGCCTCGCGGACCCAGTCGACGGTGGCAGTGGTCAGGAGGCTGAGCGGGAGCTGATCGAAGTGGGAGATCGTGCCCTCGCGGGCCAGTTCGACACGAGCGACAGCACAGACCGTAGGCTCACGGTCGAACAAGGCTCAAGGATTCTGCCCGAATTCGGGCGGAATCCGGATCACGCAGGCCGGTGGTGGATGATGTCCCTGTCCGGCACCTCGTGCGATTCGTCGCGTCGGAGGCCGCCGCGACCAGGCCGTTCAGGCTGCGGTGCCAAGCGGCGAAGGCTGCCAGGCCGATCACAGCGCTCCGGCCTTGTAGGCTCTCCGCATGCCACAGTCCGAAGGACCGCACATGTCAGTGAGTGGGGAGCACGTGCGCCAGGCCGTCGCCCACTGCGTCGACGTCCTGGAAGACGTCCCGGCTGCCCAATGGCACGCTCTGGCTGGCGGCTTGGAATGGACGTGCTGGGAGACCCTCGAACACCTCGCGGACGACCTGCTCACGTACGCGCTACGGTTCGGGCTCGCGCAGCCGATCGCCGTACCGCGCGTCCCACTGCGCATTTCTAGTGATCGACCTGATGGCCCGGCCAATGTCATCTTCGGGGACCACGAGGCAGGGCCTGGGGGACTCCTGACCGTCGTGGAGGCCTGCGGCGGACTGCTCGCGACGGTCGTGGACACCACCGACGCAACCACCTTGGCCCCGCACGTCTTTGGGGCCTCCGACCCGGAGGGCTTCGCGGCGATGGGCGTCGTCGAGACCCTGGTCCACACCCACGACATCACCCAGGGTCTGAATCTCGTCTGGGGAGCTCCGCAGGACCTGAGTGAGCGAGTCCTCGCGCGGCTGTTCCCCGACGTCCTCGTCATCGACACCCCGTGGTCGACCCTTCTGTGGGCCACTGGACGCATCGAGACTCCTGATCGCCCTCGCCGGACGAACTGGCGCTGGCACGGCGCGCCGCTCAGCCTTGGCTGACCCAGGCGGCTTTAAAGGTCGCCTAGGTGGCGGCGGGTCATGGTTGGCGTTGGGGGTTGGTATCCCAGCGGTGGATGGTCCAGGCTCGGCGGATGAGGCTACGGACAGTGATGATCGTGTCCGCAAGGTCGAAGAAGGCGTCGATGATGCTGGTCCGGCGTTCGTAGCAGCGGGCGAGCCGGTGGAAGGCGTTCTGCCAGGCATGGGTACGCTCGATGTGCCAGCGGTGCGCGGCGTGGGCCGGCACCTTGGCCCCTTTGCGGGCGATCTGGCCTTGCAGACCTCGCTTGTCAAGCGCGGTGCGGGACTTGGCGGAGTCGTCGCCGGCGTCCAATAGGTGCACGGTGATCCCGTCCGGCGGCGCTCCAAGTCCATCCAGAAGACCGAGAGTTGGGGCCAGAAGGGGTGAGTCGTGTCGGTTGGCGCAGGCCAGGACGCGACCGAGCGGGATGCAGTAGCCGTCGGTCAATGCGGGCTGTCATCGGCCCTCAGCTGGTCGCCCCGCTGTTCCGGTTTGGGATGGCCATCGGCGAGAAGCTGCGCCGACATCGGCAACGCCGGAAGGCGGGCGACGCGCATGCTCCGCCCGCCCTCCGGCTGGCCCGTCAGACGCTGCGTCCGAGCCAGCCCGCCAGCCGGGTGTAGGCGTCGGCGTCGGCCGGCACCGGCTGTGCGGCGCCGAACGGAACCTCGGGGCCGCGCCGGTCGGCTGGCAGCACTTGCTGGGCGATGGCCAGCGCAGCCAGCGCCAGCTCCTCGTCGAGCTCGGCCTCGGGGGCGATCACCTGGGCGATGTCCCAGCTGTGGGTGACCGTCTCCATCACGTAGCCGCTCAGTGCGATCCGACCCGTGGCCAGGCCCCAGGGCACCTCGACCTCCCGGTCCAGCTTGGCGTCCTCGGCCCAGGCGGCGGTGGCGCGGGCCCGGACCCGGGCAGCTGCACCCGTCCAGTCGGTGTCGGTGACCTCGCCGACCTGCGCGGGCAGGTCCATGCCCCGGCCGCCCTCGCCGATGTACGCGATCCGGTGGATCGCGCCGATGGTGTGGCCCAGCAGCGTGCGCAGGTCGTACTCCTGACAGGGTGTCGGCTTCTCGAGGTGTGCGGGAGCGAGCGAGGTGAGCAGCTTCTCCAACTGGCCGATCGAGCGCAGGAACAGGGGGCGGGGGTCGAATGCGGCATCCATCGGGAGAACTCCTCGGTCAGTGGCCCCGGCGCGGTTCCGGGTGGCCTTGTGACGGACACTCTCCTGGGTATACCGGACATCTGCTGTCAGGTTTTAGGCTGACTTCCGTGAAAGCCGACCGGTTGCTCTCGATCCTGCTGCTGCTCCAGACCCGGGGCCAGGTCCCGGCCACCGAACTCGCCGAGCGGCTGGAGGTGTCCGTCCGGACGATCTACCGGGATGTCGAGGCGCTGTCGGCGGCCGGCGTTCCGGTCTGGGCCGAGCGCGGCCGCCTGGGCGGCATCCGCCTGCTGCCCGGCTACCGCACCGACGTCACGGGCCTGACCGGCGACGAGGCCCGGGCCCTGTTCGTGCTCGCGGCCGACGGTACGCATGACGCGTTGGGGCTCGGTACGGCGATCGGCTCGGCGCTGCGCAAGGTGATGGCCGCCCTACCCGCGCCGCACCGCCCGGCGGCCGAACGCACCAGCGAGCGAATCCTCGTCGACCCGGCTCGCTGGATGCGGGGTGGCGCCGCCGAGGTGGAGCTCGGCGAGCTGCAGCGGGCGGTGTTCGCCGACCGTCGGCTGCGCCTGACGTACCGTCACAGTGGGCAGAGCGAGCCCAAGGAGTACGTCGTCGACCCGTACGGCCTGGTGAGCAAGGCCGGCGTCTGGTACCTGGTGGCCGACCGGGACGGCGAGGCCCGGCTGTTCCGGTCCGACCGGGTGCAGGCGGCCTCGGTCGACGACGAGCCGGTGCGCCGCCGGCCCGGGCTGAGCCTCGCCGAGGTCTGGACTGTGCTCCGTGACCAGGTCGAGCGGCTGCCGCAGGAGATCCGGGTCCGCTGCCGGGTCCGGCGGCACCGACTGGACACTTTTCTGCGGATCCACGTGGTGAACCTGGCCGCCGGTCCGGAGGATCTGGATGGCGAGTCCGTGGAGGTGGAGATGGGCTTCCGTGCCGTACGGGCGGTCCGGGCGCTGCTCCCGTTCGGAGCGGACGTTGAGGTGCTGTCCCCGACGGAGGCCCGGGCCGAACTGGCCGCGGCCGCGGCCGAAGTGGTCGCGCTGTACGCCGAGGGCGCCGCCGCCGTCGCCGCCAGTTAGGCCCGGCCGAGCTCGGCCACGGCAGCAGGCATGCAGGCTGCCTGGTGAGGCGGCGCGGCGGAAGCTCGCTGCGCGGGCAGCCGAGTCTGTCACGGTGATGAGGGCAGTTTGCCCGGTGGGCAGACCAGGACCGCATCCACGATCGCGGAGCCGGGGGGAGTGTGTTTGACCGAGACCTTGACGCCGCGCACGCGGACGGTGTCATGGTCGACGGCGGTGGAGCCGGCCTCGGGCGTCTGATACAGCCGAGCTTGTCGACCCCGCCTCCGAGCGCAACCTGAAGCCGCGAGCTCCCCGTTCCGGCGACGGTCACCAGGTACGGCTTCCTCGCGGCCGTTTCCGGCCTCCTGGATGCCCGTCACCTTGACAGTTCCCTGTGACGTGTGCGGCTCGCAGGTCACCGACCCGAACGGCGGGGCCCGAGGAGGCGGTACTCGGAGATGAAGTCAGTCGCGCGCGGACGCCTTGACGACGTGGCAATCCTCGACCGAGAGACAGCACTGCGCGAGATCGCCGCTGCACATTCGGAGCGCGATGCGGCGACAGTGGTCGAACTCATGGCAGCGGCGCGGGCGTTCCGGCCCTGCTGAGCCCAGGAGCCTGCCCCGAGCGATGTCAGTTGCTCCTTGTACTGTCGATCGCACGTAACGGCGAGTTCGACACAGGGGACGTGACAAATGATCAGGACAGATCCGGAGACACCCGACCTCTTCATCACCCCGGTCGACGAGGTCTTCATCCGCAACCACCTCGGCCCGCACCCGCGGTTCGACCCCGAGACCTGGTCGCTCACCGTTGAGGGCCTGGTGGAGCGGCCCCTGCAGCTGGACTTCCCGACCATCCAGGGCCTGCCGCAGACCTGCTTCACCGCCGTCCACGAGTGCTTCGGCAACCCACTGCGCCCCGACGTGCCAACCCGCGCCGTCACCAACCTGGAGTGGGCCGGTGTCCCGCTCGCCGCCGTACTGGAGCTCGCCGGCCCGCGCCCGGAGGCCCAGCACGTCTGGCTGGAGGGCGCCGACTCGGGCGACTTCGCGGGAGAGAGCGGCTTGAGCTACCTCAAGGACCTGCCCCTCGACCAGGCGAGCGCCGAGGTCATCCTCGCGCACTCCATGAACGGCGAACCGCTTCGCCCCGACCACGGCTACCCGCTGCGGGCGGTGGCGCCCCGGATGTTCGGCACCAACTCGGTCAAGTGGCTGAGCCGGATCGTGCTGGCCGCCGACCGTCCAGACCACCTCTTCACCACCCGTCTCTACACCCGCGTCCTGCCCGGCGAGAGCGAGGCCCGGCCGGTCCGCGAGAAGGACGTCAGCAGCAAGCTGCTCACCCCGGGTGACGGGCGCCCCATTCCGGCCGGAAGCTGCGAACTGGCGGGCTACGCCTGGAGTTCCACCGAGGTGACGTCCGTCGAGATCGCCGTGGACGAGGCCGACTGGCAGCCTGCCGCGCTGGACCGGCGTGGCCCGGATCCCGCCTGGCAGCGCTTCCGTCTCCGGTACGACCTCGCCCCGGGCCCGCACCGCATCCGCTGCCGGGCCACCGACTCCGCCGGGCGCGTCCAGCCGCTCACCGGCGACCGAAACGCCGTCCACGAGATACATGTCGTTGCCGAGACAAGCATGCGACCGGCTGAGCGGTGATCGCCGGGCGGGCCTCGGTGAACCTCAGGTCGAGGAACGGGCCGGGGTGACGGAAGCACGCAAAGTGGTCGGCGCGGATCAGGGCATGGCAGGTTGAGCGGGGCCGAGCAGCTCGCCCGTGCTGGAAAGACCGCGGCACGCTGCTGGGCCCGGTGCCCCGGCCGAACATCGCGCCGACCAGATACGCGTGGCAGCCGTCGAGGGCTGCGGCGCGGGCGCGCTCGGGGTAGCCGAAGTCCCAGCAGATGCCGAGCCAGAGACACCACCCGTCGAGGGCGAGGGAACACCCACCGGTGCCGGGGCCGAAGTCGGCGGCGCGATCGTCAGGAGTGACGTGCTGCTCGTCGTAACGGGCGGCGAATCGGCCGTCGTGGCCCAGGACCACGACGGAGATGTGCGGCTGCCCGGACTCGGGGTTGCGGGTGGGGCATCGCTCTGCACCCACGGCACGGCAAGGCTCGCCCTGGCTCTCAGGGCCACGCGGGCGCGCCGACCTGGCCGGCATCGAGCATCGCGCGGCGTAGCAGCGCGTACGGGCGCGCCCCGGCTGGGACCGAGGGCACCAAGTAGTAGGCGCGGTCGTAGGCGATCGGGTCCACCTTGGCGGCTTCCAGGAAGCCGAGGACGCTGATTTCCTCGGTGGTGGCGAGCGGCAGGTCGGCGAGGTCGTCCTGAGTCAGTACCCCGGTGCGCCCGTCCGGTGCCTCATAGCCGCGCGCGATGTCGCCTGGGGTCACCTCACCACGACGTGCAGTATGGCGTTCTCCGGGTGCCAGCAGCCGGCCGGCCCAGTGACCCATGCAGTCAGGTCTCGCTGAGACAAGAGCTCGGTCGTCAGCCTGCTCGACCTTCATCGGGCGAGACGCGACGGACCAGGTCCGCTGCGAGGGCGAGCGAATCGGGCCAGATCATGTGAGACGGAGACCAGATCGGCTGAGACGGGACAACGGTCCCGCCCGGTGCTGACACCGGCTCGCTCTGTCCTCCGCCAGGTGATCTTGACCGTTTACCAAGAGATCTTGACCGGCCGTCTTGCGCCCTGGTGATCGAGAGACTCGCATTGGTGGGCAACCGGGGTGCGCCAGGAGGGGCCTGGCGGTCGACGGGCAAAGCAGTTCTGCAATGGCGCGGCCACCAGCGCGTGGCGGATTCCCGTGTGCCTTGATGCCGGTCTGAAATGGGGGAACGGCCGGCGGCAGCGGGAAGGAAGCGACGGGTTACCTGCGGCGGTGCACTGCCAGAGCGGTCAACCCTGGGCAAGAGCCGGGGATCGTACCGCCCGTGCGGTACGATCCCCGGGTTCCGCTGTGAACCGAAAATCGCGCAGCGGGAGAGTCAGAGAGCGAGGGGGCGAATGTTCTCCGCCTGGAGGCCCTTCTGGCCCTGCGTGACGTCGAACTCGACCTTCTGGCCCTCGATCAGCTCGCGGAAGCCTGCGGCGTTGATGTTCGAGAAGTGGGCGAACACGTCCGGGCCGCCGTCTTCCTGCTGGATGAAGCCGAAGCCCTTTTCCGCGTTGAACCACTTCACGGTGCCAAAAGCCATAAAAAATTCTCCTTCGAAGGCGCTGTAGACCCGCACTGCGCGGGCTATCCATCGCCGCACTGATGACCCGCCGGGATCTCAGAAAAAAATACGCCTGCGGTGAGAACCGGCAGGCGCACCCAGAGTTCATGGGAACCAAAACTGCAACTCCTACGACCGTAGCAGGCTTCGGGTCGGAACGGGAATTTCTGCAGCACTTTTCTTCGGCGTTTCGGCGAGGAACTGGTGATGCCGGCTGTACGAACCGGCTGGCCGTCCATACGGTCAGCCGGTCGCCCGTGGGATCGCCGGTGTCGAAGAAGCGCGGAGACCGGGTGCCGACGGTCGGCGCTCATGGGCGAGCGCTGACCACGGCCGTGCCCGGTGGCGTACGCGCGGGCGGTCCCGTCGGCGGCAGCGGCCCGGCGATGGGCCGGGACGAGAAAACCGAGCTCGTGCCCCGCCTCGGCCGGCTGCTCGACGCCCACCAGCAGGTGAACCCTCACCAAGGCCCGGCGGCTGCTCACCCAGCGGGGCCTGGGCCTGTGAGCGCGGATCTACCGCACCCCCGAGGGCGGTAAGCGCGAGTGCGTGCGGCTGTGCATTCCCGCCTGGCGCGCCCCCGCCGGGCCGGGTGTTCCCGCTGCTCAGCGCCGTATGGGCTCCTGGCCGAGAACGGCGTTCAGCCGGGCCAGCACGTCCGCGGCCGCTTCACGGGTGAACTGGTCTGGATCGTTCAACCGATCGGTGAGGAGCCCGCCGGCGGCCGCGATGACCGGGGCAGGCAGACTCATCTCCCGCGGATGAAGGAGCTGCGCGCCTGCGCGCTGCCCGGCGCTGTCCGGTTCGGGCTGTTCATGCTGGGGGATGAGGGCCTTCAGACCGTGCTGGGGCTGCTGGTACGTGCTGGGCATCCGCCGATTTTCGCGGCGAGGGCGGCCACTGGATGGTTGCCAGCTTCCGGAGTTGGATGCGCGGATGTTCATGGCCCCCTGCACGCGGATTGGTGATTCGTCCAGCACCTCGGCGCCGGCGAGCTGGAATGAGCGATGAGTAGCTGGCCGCGATGGTGGATGGCCGCGTCCTGGGGAGGTGACTGTTCTGATCAGCCTGGGCTGGAGCCGGTGGCAGCGACTGGTTGGACCAGGGCTCCGTTGGGGCGCTGAGGCTGTCCGGTACGCCGGTCCACGGGGATCGGCAGCGGGGCCAAAGGGTGGTGGTGGATGTGCCAGGTCTGGTAGGCGATCAGGACCAGGAGCAGGGCGCTCAGCGCCGCGGTGCCGCCCGCCGTGCCCCAGCCCAACCCGCCCTGGGCCGTCGGTTTGGTCAGCGCGTCGCCGCCGGCCGCGCCCAGGGGACGGGTGAGGATGAACGCCAACCAGAACAACATCATCTGATTGATCGGCGTCAGGTAGTACATGGCTGTGATCAGCACCAAGATGCCCATGATGACCAGGAAGGCGTTGCGAAAGCCCAGGCCGGTGTCGTCCGAGAGCCAGTCACCGCTGGACGTGCCCAGGGTGTTGGATACCAGGATTGCGATCCAGTACAGGATCTCGCCGATGCGGCTGGAGATGTTCTCCACGTTGTACGTCTGCCCGGTGCGCCACCACACGAGGAAGACCAGCGCCAGCAGGGCGGTGAGGATCACGGCGCCGGAGGTGTAGCCGAGGCCGTCGGGGGCGCTGCCATGGCCGAATCCGCGGTTGAGGAAGTCGGATACCTCGGTGCCGACCATGCTCGTGCCCAGCACCACCGACCAGTACAGCGACGGGTGGAGCCGTTTCGCTCGCACCTGGGCCACGACGGCGACCAGGAAGAACGCGAGGAAGAGGAACGCGGTGGTGGCGTAGCCGAGTTTGAAGCTGATACCGAGCAGATCGCCGGTGGACTCTCCGAGAGTCACGGCGACCGTTTTCAGCATCCAGAACAGCACCGTCACCTGGGGGAGCTTGCGCAGCACCATGGTCGTGCCGTCCAGCGGTTCGTGAGTGTTTGAGGCCATCCCTGTCGTCCGTCCGTCGGCCACCAGCATTGGGCGCGCCATTGTGCGACCGCTGGTAGGTTCGTCGGGCCATTGCTGGCCCGCTGCGGCCGATCGCCACCCGAAAGGAGTGGTTCGGGCGGCCTGAATGGACTCTGTCAGCTTGCGGCTCATCCGTGCACGCGGCTACGGACGTTCACAACCGATGCTCTTCGCTCGGCTTTCGACGTTCTGACAGATCTGGGTCTTCGACCGCCGCATGGTGTGCCGCCTGTGCAGGTGGGCGATGAGCTCCTTCTTCAGAACGCCGCGGGCCCGGATGAACAGGCTGCGGTAGACGGTCTCGTGGGACACGTACATACCGTCCTCGCGTCCGGAGCGGTGGGCAAGCCATATCTGCGGCGGCGGCCAGTCGGCGGCCAGCTTGGCTGCGACGAGATCGCGCAGTGGCGGATTGCCTTGCAATAGACGGGGTTTGGGGTGGCGGGCGTTGTCCCAGGCCCGCTCGTCGGCATCCGCCGCCCGGTACTTCGCCCGCCCGCCGTGGCGGCCCACTTCGCGGCTGACGGTCGACGGCGCCCGGCCCCTCCGCTCGGCGATCACGCGGAAGGACTCGCCACGGGCCAGCTCTCGGGAGATCTCTTCCCGCTCGGCCAACGTCAGTGTGTTGTCCGCCCGCAGGTCAGTTGTGACCCGCCTCAACGATCTTGACCGTCTGCCAAGAGATTGGCCACCTTCACCTGCCGGCGGCTGATTCTCCTGCCCGGCTCGACGGTAAATCCCCCGTACGTCTGCGCTGTTGGGCGGTGCCTACCCGGCGGCGAGACGGCCGCGCCGGGGGGACGAATGTGGGCTGTATGGTCGGACCAAGGGGTCGGCTTGAGAGACGGGCCGAGGGGTGGACCGACGGGAGGAGCGGCTTTCCACTCCTGCCGGCGACGGCACTGAAGCGCTTGAAGCGACACCTGCGAATGTGAACACTAGTGCGTGCCGGAGCAAGACGCCTGTCTGGCTCCGAACCCGTCTTGTGATTAGCGGAAGAGGTACGCCCATGTCTCGCACCCGTATTGCAGCAGTTCTGGCTGCCTTCACGGCAATTGTCGCCGTGTCGGTCGGCGCTGCCACGGCCACCGTGAAGCCGGTGACCATGGCCGATACGAGCTGGGGCGACGTAGCTGCACCGACCGGATCGGCAGCGGCGCCGACCGGTCATGCGGTTGCCCTCGTCGACGACATGTCCTGGTGATCAGCGGCAACGACGGCGACACTCACCCGGACACCGCGCCCGGATCCGCTACACCCGGGCGCCCGCCGGACCCGAGACGCACAACCGGGCCACCACCGGCGGGGCGCACGCCGAGGTAGGCCCGGACCCGTAACCGCCCCAGCTGACCTGCGGTCCGTCAGAACCAGCCGATGGCCCGAGCCTCGCCGGGCAGGGCGTAGCGGCGGCAGGCGAGCAGCTGCTCGGAGGTGCTGCCGATCTCCTCGCCGCCGCCGGGTGCCGCCGCAGCGCGCCCCGCACTCCGGCGGGGTCCCAGAGCGCCCCGATGGCGGTCAACTCCCCTTCAGTAGTGCGGAGTTCTTCCAGCCCGCGTTGGGGCGCCGCTCGGTCCTCGCTCAGCGGCCGCAATCGGACCCGAACCACCGACAGATCGGCCGGATAGTCCACGGCTGCGCCCAGCACCAGTCCGGGCTCGACAAGCTCCTCCGGACGGTAGGTCAGGATGGTGCAGGGCCCGGCCGGCGGGCGCTCCAGCATCCGGCGCAGGGCCTGGCGGCACAACAGGCCGCCACGGTGGACGTCCTCCACCACCAGCACCCCGACAGACCGGGCACCCAGAAACCCGCACAGGCCGTCGGCCGTGGAAGGACCGAGCGGTCGGGCCCGGGAGCAGAGCCGGGTACCGCCGCCGATCTACCAGGGCCCTCTTCGATCACCGCTCCGCCATGGGAAACCCGCAGTGCCATGGCGCCCGCCCGCCGGGCCTCCGGCAGACTCAGCAACCATCGCATGAAAGCGCTCTTGCCCATGCTCGCTTCTCCTTCGACCAGCACCAGCACGCGCTGGCCGCTGTCACAGGAAGCCACCAACTCGCGCAGCCGGGGCTCGCTCACACCTTCACGCACTCGGCACCTCCCTTCACATGGGCAGGACAGAAAGGACGGCAGCGGACCGGTGCGGCGGTCGATGCAACGCCAGAGCGATCACGAACCTAGGGCGCTTTGACAGCCCGAAGCGCAGATTTTCAGCGCCGATAAGGTTCCCCTCATGCCCGCCTTACTTCCGGGCAGATCGCGGACTGCGGCACGGCGCCGGAGCAGGACAAGGTCTGGGTCCAGGAGACCCACGACTACTGGACGCACCGCAAGGGCGGCACCTGCTACCCCTGCCACGCCAAGCGCAAGGCCAAGGCCGCCCACCGCAAGGACCAGGAGCTTCTTCGGGCCGCCCGCACCGCCCACGCCCAGCGCGCCTACCGCGCTGAGCCTTCAACGGCCCCTGGGCGGCCCCGAAGGCTCTGACCGGGAGCTGCACGCCGAGGCGGCCGAGTGCCCGGACCGCGCCGCCGTCCGGGAAGGCGAAGACCTCGGTCCCGAACTCCTCACAGAAGCTCGCCTCACCAACACCCAGCACCATTCCGGTGGAGCTGTGCCGGGTGCGCCGCGCGCTCGACCGGCTCGCTGCCGATCCTCGCGTGCCGGCGATCGGCACGCCGGCCGGGACCAGGCGGTGGTCACCGTGCTGGTTATCGGTTCGCATCCGTAGCAGCGCCTGTGGCGGGCGGTGGGCGGGCACCGGTGCGGCCGTCTGCGAAGTGGGCCCGGATCCATATGGAGCGGATCGGCTGACCTGACAGGTTCCTGCAGCTGACGGTGCACCGGGTCGCCACCAGGGGCGCCGGTAGCATCATCGCCGATCATCAGACCTGTTTGAGGGGGAACACATGTCCGTCCGTCTGCTGCGCGGGCGCCCGGGCGCGGTCGTGCTGTGCGCCGTGCTGTTGGCCGCAGTGCCGGTCCTGGTCCAGACGCCAGCCCCGGCCGCCGTCATCCCGACCCCCATCGCCCCGGTCACCATCACCTGCGACCAGTACCGGACGATACCGGTGGCGGGCGGGCGGTACGTGGTGGACAACAACAACTACGGTACCCCCGACCAGAGTCAGTGCCTGAGCACCGACGGCGGTGCCGACTTCACCGTCACCGCCTCGGCCGCGACGGTGGCGGATCCGGCGCACTCCGCGCCGGTCAGCTATGCGGAGATCTACGAGGGCTGTCACTGGGGAACCTGCAGCACCGGCAGTGCGCTGCCGATCCAGGTGAGCCGGCTCGGCGCGGCCACCACCAGCTGGTCGACCGTCGAGGCGCCCGGGAACTACGACGTGGCGTACGACCTGTGGTTCAACAGCACACCGACCTCCGCCGGCCAGCCCGACAGCGCCGAGCTGATGGTCTGGCTCGACCGCCAACCGGCTGCCGACGCGCCGGTCGCCACCGGCAGCACCACCATCGGCGGGACCGGCTACGCGACCTGGCGCACCACCATCAGCGCCAACGGGACGACCTGGCCGCTGGTCGGCTACCGGATGCAGAGCCCGACGACCTCGGTGAGCGGCCTCGACCTGCGCTCGATCATCCGCGACGCGGTGGTGCGCGGCGCGGTGAGTCCGGACGCGTACCTCGTCAGCGTCGAGGCGGGGTACGAGATCTGGGACGCCGGTGCCGGGTTGCGCACCAGCTCCTACGCCTCCGCCGAGCAGGCGGGCTACCCGGTCGGCTCGGCGCCCAGCGGCGAGCTGGGCAAGTGCCTGGACGACTACGGGAACGGCACCGGTGACGGCAGCCGCGTGGACAGTTGGGGCTGCAACGGCACGCCGGCCCAGAACTGGACCGCGGAGATGGACGGGACCCTCCGGCACGCGGGCCTGTGCCTGGGCACCACCGGTGACCTGGTGGCGCTGCACACCTGCAACGGCTCGCCCTACCAGGCCTGGCTTCCCGGGCTGGCCGGCAGCCTGGTCAACCAGGGCTCCGGACTCTGCCTGGCCGACCCTGCGGCGGGCCAGCAGCCGGGCACCCAGCTGGACCTGCTCACCTGCGACGGCTCGGCCGCCCAGCGCTGGACGCTGCCAACCACCGTGGCGGGCACGCCGGCCTGACCGGCCTCCGGTGGCGGCCGGTGGGAAGCTCCCTACCCGCCGTCCGCCGCGGGGGAACCACACTGGCCCGTTCGCCGGCGGCTGGCCCACTTTGGGCACCGGGCCCGTCCTGGCCACTTCCACAGCTACCCGCCGAATTCCTGGCGCAGGACGCCAGCTGCCCCAGCACCTGCCGAACGTCACCTGCCGAACGTCACCCGTCGAAGTTGGACCAGAAGATCCCGACACCCGTACCGCTCTCGTCCCGGCCGACCAGGATGCTGTTCGACGTGTAGTCGCAGGTGGGGAAGACCAGGGCGTTCGCGCCGCTCGCCGGGTCGACAACGACATCGAGCACCGGGGCCGGGAGCCGGCCTCCTGCTGCGCTTCGAACTCGGCCACGGCACGGGCCACGGGGTCCTCGGCCTCCGTGAACCCGGCGGTCCGGTGGAGGGCCCCGCCGATGACGGCGTGCTGATGCACCTGCGCGGGTTCTGTCGCCCCGGCACCGCCCCGGCACCCGTCGCAGTCGCAGCAGCCGGTGGCCTCTCTTGCTCCAGCCGCCGCTGCTCCGGTTGTGGCGACGCCGCGCCGGTCCGCGTCCGCCCCGGCTGCGCGCCGCGCGTCGTTGCTACGGGCGTTCATCCGCGGGCCGTCGAGTGGCAGCGCATGCAGGCCCCTGGCGGTGCTGTTCCACCTCGAGCACGGCCACCTCGACTCCACCGACAAGGCGAAGCACGCGCAGCTGATCTCCTGGCTCGCCCGCCAGCGCCACCTCGACGGCCAGGGCCTGCTCGACCCGGCCCGGGTCTCGGCGTCCAGGGAAGGCCAAGGGCTGCGGCAGATGCTCGTCGACACGCGGACCCTCGCCGGGCAAGCTCCGAGCCCGCGACTCCGCGGCCGCTGCGTCACTGGCCGAGGTCGGTTACGTTGGTAAAGTACCTGGTCAGAGGGGGACAACAAGCCGTAACCCACACCGGGGACGCTCTATGACCGGCCTGACCGTCATCCTGCTGCTCGTGGTCCTGGCCACGGCCGTGGCGACTGGTGCCCGACGCTGGAGTCTGCCCGCTCCCTCGCTCCTCGTCATTGCCGGTCTGGTCGTTGGGCTGATGCCCTGGGTTCCCGAAGTCCGCCTGCCGCCTCACGTGATCAGTGTGCTGGTGCTGCCGCCCCTGCTCTACGCCTCGGCCGGGGAAATCTCTGTCCGCGACGTGCGCAGCGTGTGGCGGCCTGTGACCGGCCTGGTCTTCGGTCTGGTCCTCGCCTCGGCTATCGCCGTCGGGTACGTCGCCCGAGCGATCACCCCGCTCACCGCCGCGACCGCTTTGATCCTTGGCTCTGTCCTGGCCAGCACCGACCCCGTGGCCGTTACGGCACTCGGCCGGCGCCTTTCTCTCCCACCGCGCGTGCAGGCCATGGTGCAGGCGGAAAGCCTGTTCAACGACGCCACGTCCCTGGTTCTGTACAAGGTCGCCGTGGCCGCCGCGGTTTCCGGCAGCGTCATCACCGTGCTCGGGACCGTCGAGCAGTTCCTGATCCTTGCAGGCGGAGGAGCTCTCATCGGCGCGGCGGTCGCCGCAGTGGTGGCCCTCATCCGAAGACGGACCGAGGACCCCGTGCTGGAGACGGTCATCGCATTGGTCACTCCGTACGCCTCTTACGTCATCGCGGAGGACTCGCACACCTCCGGCGTGACCGCCGTCATCGTGTCCGGGGTCGTCCTTGGCAGCACCGGCCACAAGCTCAGCAACGCCCCCGTCCGCCTCCAGGTCCACGCCGTCTACGACACCGTGACTTTCCTGCTGGAGAGCGTCGTCTTCGCCCTCATCGGCCTGGAGCTCCCCTCCGCCGTCCGTCACCTCGCGCACGACGAGCACGGCTGGCCGCTGTGGGTGCCGGTGATCGCCTTCACTGTGCTGGCGATCCGCCTGCTGTGGCTCTTCCCGCTGTCCGCCCTGATCCAGTACCGGCACAAGGAGGGTGACGGTCGTCTCTCCTGGCGCGTTCCGGCGGTCCTGTCCTGGGCAGGCACCCGAGGCGTCATGCCGCTGGCCGCCGCGCTCTCCATCCCCCTGGTCACCTACACGGGGACGCCCTTGCCGCACCGGGCGCTCATCCTTACGCTCACCACGGGGACCATCGCGCTCACTGTTGTTTTCCAGGGCTTCACCCTCGCTCCCGTCGTCCGCCGCTCGGGCATCGGTCTGGAACCGGAGCACACCGCCCGCGAGGAGGCCCGGACCCGCCGGCACATTGCCCACACCGCTCTCGAAGAGCTCAAACAGCTTGGTGATCTGGATGAGCTCGCCGATCTGGGTGCCGCCGCTGAGGCCGCTTTGAACCAGGCTCGTCGCCATCTGGAAGCGCGTATCCATCAAGCGGAAGATGCCCACTACAGTGACCCCGACGCCCGTCCTGCCGACGCCTACCGCGAGATTCGCCAGACACTCATCGGCATTGAGGCGGCCGAGCTCCAGCGCCTCTACGAAGCAAACATGATCAGTAACGCCACCCGGCGCCGGATCCAGCGCGAACTCGACCTCGAGGAAGCCAGTCTCCGCGCCCGCGAGTGACCGTGGGGCCCGGGGACCATCACGAGGTCGAGATCGGCCTCAGCCGCCGCTTCCCATCCCGCCGTGCTGAGGTCTTCGCCCTCTTCATCCCACCGGTTCTCACGCCGCCTGATGTGCACGGCGTAGTCACTTCTGCGAACACGAAGCGTGGCAGCCTTCGTCAAGGAGTCGGGTCATCCTCGATCTTCAGTGAGCTTGCTCCGCTTTGACGGACACCGTCGGTGTGGTGGTCAGGCCGCGAGGACGGTCTCATCCGCTTCCTCGACCTGAAAGGCATCAACCTCACTCATGAGCATCAGTTCGGGATGACGCCAGCAGCGGAACAGGCGGTCCGGACCCTACGGAGGGGTAGCAGCGGCGGGAGGCGGCCCGGCTCGTGAGCCGCTCCTCCACCGTGTCGGAGGGGAGCAGCTGTCGAGCAGGGTGGGCCGTCAGGACTGGCGGGCCTCCTCGGCTGTGCGCAACTGGGCCAGTTCCGCCTCCAGAGCCTCGATCCGGGCCTCCAACTGCTGCATGTCCCGTACGGCGTCCGCGTAGCCCTCCTTGTGGCGCTTGGCGATGTGGCTGAGCGTGTCGACGCGGTCGGCGAAGGCGTCCCGTTCGGCGGCCATCGGTTGGACGACATGCTCGGCGACGGTGGCCGCGATCCAGTCCGCCCAGTCACTGATGTGCTGGGCGCCTCCCGGACCGTGGAGTTGGGCGTCCTGCAGACCGCTGAGCATGGCGGGGCGAATGGTGTCGGCGATCCGCTGGGCAACGGCGGTCTGCTCGCTCACGGCGTCTCCTTCTTCAATGGTCGGACGGGTTCGGTGGTCGGACAGGCCGGCCGTCGCGGTGGACGGTCTCCTGAGCACCATTGTGAAGGCCGAGGCAGTCGTCGTGTCCGCCGGCTGCGGGCACGGGGTCCGTGTCCTCCGCGGATACGACGGTCGCCGGCGCACGGTCCACGGCTGCGGTGGTGTGCGCGGGCCGTGTTCCCGGGCGTGAGACGGCTACGGACCGCACCGAGCCGCGTGCACGCATGGCCGGGTTCCCGGCCTACCGCGTGCGTGCTGGCCCGTTCCCCGTCGCTAGAGATGCCCGACGGGTACCGAACGGTCGGGGCGGGGGCACTCGCCTGGTTACCGGCTCGCCGCCTCGGAACGGCCTACAGAGACGGCGGAGAGGGCGGCGAGTGGTACAGGCGGAGGAGTGGGTGCGGCCAACGGGAGACGGGCCCGGCTCAGCTGCACCAGAAGAGGAAGTGGGTACAGGTCGGCGACGGCGACGGCGCGGTTTTCGTCGGACGAGGGGTCGTGGACGGCCTCGGTGCGGTCGTCGAGGAGGCGGTCGCTGCCGAGACGGTGGGGACGGGTGCCGAGCTGGACGGGGGGCCGCTCGGCCGTGAGTGGGCTCTGAACCTGGTCGCTCCGGCCGACGGCGAGGTGCTGGGGGCGATCGGCGACGGAGTGGGCGGCGCCGTCTGGAGGGCCACCTCCGGTCCGTGCTCCTCGGCGGAGGGTGCGGGGGCCGGCCCGGTCGGCCCGCCGGACTGCGGCGGGGTCAGCGCCAGCACGCCCGCGCCGCCGAGGACCAGCGTCACCGCCGTGGCGGCGAGCACCCGCCCCCGACGCCGGGACCTGCGTCTGCTGCGGCGGTTGCGGCGAGCCCCCGCCGGCTCGGGAGGCGGGTCGGTGAGGGGACCCGGGTGGTAAGCCGGTCCGGGCGTGGATCCGGCGAAGGGGGCCTCGGCGGAGGCCGGCGCACCGCAGCCGGGACAGGACAGCGCACCGTTGAGGTGGCGGCGGCAGGGTGCGCAGTAGTCCATCGTCGTCTTTCCAAGCTCTGTGCTCTGTGCTCTGTTCGGCGCGTTTCGGCGCTCTGTCCCGTCGCTCTGTCTCGCGCCTCGGACCGATCGGCGTCCAAGAGACAGTAGGCGCGGCGCCCGATCGACCGACAGGTGCCAGATGTGAGGCTTTGGGAGAGACCCCATGGTGGTGGCGGCGCTCCTGGTGGGCATCCGTGTCGGCGATCTCCCAAAACCGTGACCCCCTAGCGGTCGATGAAAAGTGACCCCTTCCGTGATCGAGTGATCAACCTGGCTCTATGCGAGTCAGGAGGAAGAGGTGATTGGCGTGGAGGACTGGGCTGAGATCCGGCGGCTCCACCGCTGGGAAGGCATGAGGTTGTGGTGGACCTCGAAGCGCTACGCCACCCACGCGGTGGCCCGTCGCCAGCTACACGGCGGCCCGCGTGGCAGCCGAGCGGCGCAGGCCGCGCGTCGTGCCGTAGGCGACCAGGGCCAGGGTAGGGACCGGGAGCAGCGTGAGCGCGAACTCGTCCAGCCCGCGGCCGCTCAGCAGCGTACTGACCAGCAGCGAGAGCACCACGTTGTTGCCCGCGTGGGCGAGGGCGGCCGGCCAGATGCTGCCGCTGCGCGCCCGCAGCCAGGCGAGCAGGTACTCCTGGCAGAGCATGGAGGCCGTCCAGGCAAGCAGCCCGGTGGCCAGGTCGGCGAACCGGAGGTAGCCGAGCAGGGCCAGCGGATAGTGCCAGCACGACCAGATCAGACCGGTGACCAGGACCGACAGTAGCGGCCGGCCCGGCAGCAGCCGCAGCCGGAGGTAACCGGTCCAGCCGAACTCCTCGCCCCAGTAGAGCGGAGTCAGTACGGCGGCGAGCAGGGCGAGCAGCAATGGAACCGACCAGACGGGCAGACCTGGTGCCACGGCAACGAGTTGGGCGAGGTCGGGGCGGTGGCCGAGCAGCGCGGCCAGGCCGACGGCCGCGGCGGCGAGCAGCAACGGCCCGGTCCAGGCTGCGAGGTAGTACGGCCAGGCGCGGCGCAATCGCAGTGGCAGCCCGGCGTCCCGGAACCCTTCGCGGGTGACCCAGCGCCGCACCACTACCGCGGCCGTGGCCGGCACTATCGCGATCGGCAGCTGGACCAGCGGGTTCACCAGCGAGAGCCGTAGCACCAGCCGGGCCAGCAGCATCCACCCCCAGGCGCCGACGAAGGTCAAGGCCAGGAAGACCGTCACACCCTTTTTCTGATGCCTCATCAACTGTCCTTCCGTACCTGTGAATAGCGTTTCGTTGTCGCGACACGATCCTGGTTCTACGGTCGGCGGACGGCATCGCGGAAAGGCGGGAGATTCCGCTCCCCCGATCGGGGGAGGTGGCCGGTGGGTGGCACCGCAATACTGGCGGCCATGGTGAGGGGAATCCGTTTCAAGCCGAACCGTTCCGCGGCAACCGCGTCCAGGAGGAGCCGTCTTCGGGGAGCCGGACCGTTGCTGCGCGGCTCCACGTACACGGGGGCGCTGTTCGCCGGTGCCGGTGCACTGGCGAGCATCCCGCTGCTGGTTCCGGCGATGCTGCCGGCACTGGCCTGGCACGCCGCACCGTACGGGGTAAGGGCGCTGCTGTGCCTGCTGCTGTGGGCGGCGCTGCTCGGCATGCTCGGGTCGGCCGGCACCACCCGGCGGGTGCTGGTCGTGGCCGGACGGCGACTTCTCGGTGTACCGCTGTCGGCTCCGGAAGGCCGGTTGCGCGGGGCGGGCCGCTGGCGCACGCCGCTCTGGGTGCTGCTGCAGGTCGCCCTGGGGTGGCTGACCGCGCTGCTGGTCGGGGTGCTGTTGCTCGCCGGCCTGGTCCTGGTCGGCGCCTGGCTCGGCCTCATCGGCAAACCGATCAGCGGAGAGCACTTGGTCTGGTTCGGCCACGTGGTGTGGGTTCGCCAAGGCGGGCCGGGCGCCTGGGTCTGGCCGGTGGCCGCAGGCTGCCTGTTGCTGGCGGCGGTGGTCTGCGCTGAGGCGGCGGCCGTCATGCGGCTGCTGGCACCGCGGCTGCTCGGGCCGTCCGCAGCGGAGCGGCTGGCCGCGGCGGAGCAGCGGGAACTGCTGCTGGCAGGCCGCAACCGGCTGGCGCAGGAGCTGCACGACTCGATCGGACATACCCTGACCGCGGCGACGATCCAGGCGGCGGTGGCCGGCGAGTTGCTGCCGGCGGACCCGGCGGCGGCCCGCGCGGCGCTGCGCAGCATCGAGGAGTCAGCACGGGCCGCCTTGGACGATCTGGACTACGTCCTGGGCGTGCTGCGGGCGGAGGCGGCCGGAACGGCACCGTCCCGAAACCTGGCCGACCTGCCCGAGTTGCTGGACCGGCTGCGCCACGCCGGGGTGGTGGTGGAGCCGGAGCTGTCGGGGGAGTGGGTGCAGCTGCCGGGCACCCTGTCGCGGGAGGCGTACCGGATCCTGCAGGAGGGGCTGACGAACGCCCTGCGGCATGGCGGGGGCGGTCCGATCACGGTGCGGGTGGCGGCCGGCCCGGGGGAGTTGGAGCTGGCCGTGGTCAACCCGATGCGCGCCGGGGCACTCGGAGCCACCCGCCCGACCGCCGGTCGAGGCCTGATCGGGCTGCGGGAGCGGGTGCGGCTGCTGCAGGGCGACTTCGCGGCCGAGCCGACCGGGGCCGGGCCGAGCTGGCGGCTGGCGGCGCGGCTGCCGGTACGGTGGTCGGCGTGACCAGCGTCTCCGTCTCCCTGCTGATCGCCGACGACGACGAGGTGACCCGCAGCGGCCTGCGTACCCTGCTGTCGGCTCAGCCGGGGATCACGGTGCTCGGTGAGGCGGCCGACGGGGTCGAGGCGGTCGAGCTGGCCCGGCGGTTGCGGCCCGACGTGGTGTTGATGGACGTCCGGATGCCGCGCCGCAACGGCATCGAGGCGACCCGTCTGCTGCTGGCAGAGTCGACCGCACCGCCGCCGAAGATCGTGGTGATCACCACCTTCGAGAACGACGACTATGTCACCGCCGCGCTGAGCGCGGGGGCGGGCGGGTTCGTCCTCAAGCGGTTGCCGATCCGTCGGATCGCGGAGGCGATCCGCGTCGTGGCCGCCGGGGAGGCGATCCTCTTCCCGGCGGCGCTGCGGCGGATGGTCACGGCCCGTCCGCTCTGCTCGGCCGACGCCCTGCCGCGTGCGGCGCTCACCGGTCGGGAGGAGGAGGTGCTGCGCTTGATGGCGACCGGGTTGTCCAACCCCGAGATCGCGCAGCGGCTGGTGGTGAGCATGGAGACGGTCAAGACCCATGTCGGGAACGTGCTCACCAAGTTGGGGGCGCAGAACCGGACGCATGCGGTGGTGCTGGCGTACGAGTCGGGGTTCGTGGTGCCGGGGCTCGCCGACTAGCACTAGCTTTCAACCGGCCCTCTACGGGGTGTGTCCCTGAAGCCGATCAGGCGGCCTCGGCCCGGCGGGGCTGGCGCAACTCACTGTGGCTATCGCGTAGCGCGCACCAACGGCCATGCACCCACCGGGACCGAGGGGTCACGACGCTACCGAACAGGGATGCGAAAGGAATAGTCCCCCAACGAGCACCTGACCCAGGGCGGTCTGGTAGTCCGCACGACCTGGCACGAGCCCGCCTGCCCGACCTGGGCCCGGCGGTGACCACCAGCGGAGCGGGGACCGGGCGGCAGTCAGGTCCGGCAGCTGGCGGGATCTCGGGATAACTTTCGGCCAAGTTGATTGTGTGTCTGTTCTGTGATGATCAACCGCTCCGGTTCCCACTAGGGTCACTTCAACTCCACGAGCGGACACCGCATGGTCATTGTGCGGCGGCCCGTCTACCCCTCGATTGGACCGGTGTGAAATGAACATCAAGTACCGTCAGCTGCTCGGTCGTTCATCGGTGACGGCGATCCGGAGCCGGCTCGCCGGTGCGGTGGGGATGATCGCGCTGCTGGCTGCCGTCCTCACCGGCACCGCCTCCGTCGGCACGGCCGCTGCCGCACCCGTCGCTGCTCCCGTCGCCGTGTCCGCTGCCGCGCCCGCCGATGCTTCCGGTTCCGCTCCCGCTGCGGCGCGGCCCGCGATAGGCGGGTGGACCTGCGCGGGCACGCCCATCCCGCCGGGCTACGTCCTCACCGGCTTCATCCGCACCGGCTGCAACGGGGCCGGCTCCTGGAACCAGCAGCCCGTGCGCGATGGGATCTGGACGTGTGCGGGCTCGCCGATCGTGTCCGGGTACGTCATCACCAACTACCTCTCCACCGGCTGCAACGGCATCGGCGCCTGGTACCACCAACTGGCCAAGAACGGCCTGTGGACCTGTGCGGGCTCGCCGATCGTGGCCGGCTACGTCACCGTCAACTACAACCGCGCTGGCTGCAACGGCATCGGCGCCTGGGTCCAGATGACCGCCAGGGCCGGCCTGTGGACCTGCCCCGGCTCGCCCATCCCGGCCGGTTTCCGCAGCACCTCCTACAGCGCGGGCGGCTGCGGCGGCCAGGGCGCCTGGCTCCTCGCGCGCCGCTGATCCGGCCCGCGGCCACGGTGGAAGGAACCGCGTGACGCGCGGTGCCTTCCACCATCAGCGCGCTGTCGTCACCGCGACGCGTCTCGCCAACCACGTCGGCTACGCCCTCACCGGCCAGGCCCGCACCAGTGACGAGTAGATGCTGCAGCTACTGGTCCCGTACGCCGTGGTCCCTCGGACTGGCACCCGGCACCACGGTGACGTTACGACGCCGACGGTGGTAGTCGATGGTGACGGCCGCGAGGAGTGGCCCCCAGACGACGAGGGGCAGGTAGAGGAACCCGGCGGCGGTGTTGCCGAGGGCGGTCATGTTCGGGTGGGGGAAGGCCCACCAGAAGGCGAACTGGGTGAGGGCCAGGGTCAGCGTTCCGGCGCCGAGGCCCGCCGCCACGGTAACCGTTCGCGGGTTCGGCCGGCGTCCGCCGACGAGGGGGATCCACCGCGGCAGCACCTCGCCCCATGGCCGGACCAGCCCGAGCGTGAGCAGCGCCAGTAGCTCTCCGGCGATGCTGAGCCCGACCACGTACGCCGCGCCCCAGCCGGAAAAGCCCATCGCCTCGTACCCGGTCTCGGTGTAGCCCGCGGTGAAACCGGCCGCCAGCAGGAGGCGCCAGATCCCGGACGGCAGGGTGACCAGCGCGGCGGCGTGGGCGGCACGGACGGCCCAGCGGGGCGGGGACGGAAGGACGGGGTCGAGTCGGGTGGCAGTCATGTACACCATCGTCTCGGTGCGTTGCCGCCCCGGCATCGCCCCTGAGGACCGGCCTCGAGCCGGCCTAGGAAGGAGATCCGTACCGCCGTCTCCCCCGCGTGGGGGAGGGCCGGTCCTCCCTGCCGTAAGCACTTCGCTGTGTACGTCCGGCTGTACCTGCGTATGCACCTTCACCTGTACGCCGACAGAGGGCGGAGAACGGGAGGGGAGGGGAGGGACGGGAGCGGACCCGGATGCCCGCCCTTTCGCCGTTCCTGTCCGGCGCCGCCTCGCCCGACCCGGCCCGTCCGGGCCCTGCTGCCCCCCACAGGCGGGCGCAGGCGGCCAGCTGCGCCGGGGTCTGCTCGGTGCCTCGAGGAAGGTGGCCGCTACGGCGGGGCCACGCACTCCCGAAGGTCATCCGGAACAGGATCAGTACGCACCCGGATACCCTGCCGACCAAGATCGCCGAGCACAGGACCCCGTGCCCAACTCATTCTGCAACGATCAGTAAGCTGATGGACCGTGAGCTGGTCACGTTGGCAGCCCTGTTGTTCTGGTGCTGACGGGCGGGAACGAGGGGGATGGATGCGCGAGGATCAGCGGCGGGCGACGGCAACCCGACAGCAGGTGCTGCTTGCCCAGTGGGCCGCCCCGCACCAGGTGCGAACGGCCGGGGAGGCACTCGACGCCTACCAGACGAGCGGGCAACGGCTGGCCACGGCCCGCCGGGACGGAGACCTGTCGGCGGCACACGAATCACTCGCCCAACAGCTGGCGGCACAACAGCAGTTGGGCGAGCTGATCGGTCTGCGGGCGGCGGGCTGGCTGCTGGACGCCACCGACCGTCCGGCGGAGCCGGTGACCGTCTTCGTCGACGAGACCACCGTGCGTGCGCAGCAGGTGCAGCGTGCGGGGTTGGGGACGCTGCAGGCGTACGGCGCGGTCGCGCTGCCGGGAGAGCTGCTGCCGGTCTTCGCTGCCCGCACGGCCAAGGTCCGGGCCGATTTCGGGCTCGGTGACGAGGAGTTGAAGTGGTCGCCGGACCGGAATCGGCAGCCGGCGCAGTTCGCGCTTGGCGCTCAGGGTCGTGAGCCGATGCAGCGGGCTCTGCTGGCGGCGGCCGCCGAGTGCGGGGCTTGGACGGCGACGGTGGTGTGGGACCAGAAGCGCGATCCGAGCCCGGACGCCCACCGCGAGAAGTGGATGCTGAAGCTGCTCTCGGGCAGGTGGGGGCATGGCCGTGGCGGGCGGCGATGTACTGGGCTGGCATCCCGCCGGCCAGCGGCCCCGGTCGGAACAGCGAGATGGCGGCGATGACGTCCTTGATGTCGCGCGGCTGCAGACCGGAGACGAGGTCCTGCTGCCCGGACGATTCGAGCTGGTACATGCCGATCGTGTCCGCGGCCTGGATCATCAGGAACGCGAAGAGGTCGTCCGGTGGCACTTGCTCCGGGTCGTCGAGGTCGATGACGGTGCCGGTGGTGCGTGTAGGGTCCGCGCTTGCGTGCGCAGTGCTTCCTGCACGGATGCTGGAATCCGGACCCGGCGCGCACCACCGGTGTCGGAGGGTCATGCGCACTCGGGTCCGGTCGGGACACTGCCGGACTCCCGGCTCGGTCACTGAGGGTCGTCGTGCGATTCGGATCCACTGATGAGAGGCCCGCGGTTCTCCGGGACAGTTGCTGGCTGATGGTCATCAGCCTTGGACGTCCCCCAGGACCGGCCCGATTCACGGCTCAGCCAGGCAGGCTCAGGATCACCTCGGCGAAGGCCTGTGGTGCCTCCTGCGGGACGTTGTGGCCCACTCCGGGCAGGGTCCGGACCTCGCACGGGCCGGTGAAGCGCTCGGTGACGCCCTGGTCGGCGGGCGCGATCACACCGTTGGCACCGCTCACCAGCACGACCGTGGGGACCGCGATCGGCGGCTGCGCGGCGAGCAGGTCCTCCAGGGCCTGGTAGCGCGGATCACCCTCCGCCAGGCCGTACCGGTGCCGCTAGGAGTGGATCGCCACCTCGACGAAATCCGGGTTGTGCAGGCTCTTCGCCGACGCGGCGAACGCCTCCTCGGCCTCCGGCCAAGTCGGCGACCACAGGCGCCAAAGCAGCTTGCACAGCTCCTCGCGGTTCTGCTCCAGACCCCTGCGGCCGCGCTCCGAGTGGAAGTAGTACTGGTACCAGTAGTTGTGCTCCGACTCCGGCGCAACGGGTTCCATCGCGCGGGCGATGTTCTGGATGGTGTAGCCGCCAGCCGTGACCAAGCCCTGGATACGCTCCGGCCAGATGGCCGCGGCAATGCAGGCCGCGCGTCCGCCCCAGTCGTAGCCCGCAATTACGGCCCGCTCGATCCCCAGCGCGTCCATGAAGTCCTTCAGGTCCTGGGCGAGCGCCGCCTGCTGGCCGCTGCGCATCGCGCGCTCCTCCAGGAACCTGGTGGGCCCGTAGCCCCTCAAGTACGGCGTCAGCACGAGCCTGCCACGGGCGGCGAGCCGGGCCGCGACTTCGTCGAACGCCCGGACGTCGTAGGGGAAGCCGTGCAGAAGGATCACGGGCACGCCTGCTTCCCGGCTGTGCTCGCCGGTCTGCTCATATGCGATCTCGAGTACTGGTGTCGTCACTCGGTTCTGCGCGCTGTGACTCACACTCACCCATCCATCTTTCACGCCTTCCGGTGGCCTTGCAACACCGAGCCTCCTGGGAAGCCGGTACGGCCGGGACGGTGCGAGCCTCCCAGTACCCACCGTCCTGGAAGGCGGCAAGAGAATCTGATCAACCGTCACCGGTCGCAAGCAGCAGGCATCGAGACGCGGATTTGCGCATTGCGCATTCACTGCGCATCAAGATTCGGCCCCTGGATGTCGCGCACCACCTGGTCGACAACCAGGAAGTACGTGTCGTACTTCAGCTGGGTGACGACAGCGAGCTCCTGGTCGAGGCGGGCCCGCGCCCTGGGATCGCGGTCCAGGCCGCGGCGCACTGGCGCAGTGCCGCGCCCTCGGGGCCGGTTTCCACCTCCCGCCAGCGCAGGGTGTCGAACCCGTCGTGGTCGGCCCACTCCTGCGCCGTCTCCACCAGCTGGTGCAGAGAGTGGAGCTCGGGCTGAGGAGTCGGGCCGGTCCTGGGGACGGTCACCATGGTGACCGCCGAGGCGATCAGTCCCGCTAGGTTTCGCGGGATGCGGGTTGGCCTGCCCTGCGGGACTCCCTTCGAGTGATGCGTCCGGTCATGAGGGTGATCGCGGCCCAGGTGATCAGCGACTCGGAGTGCTGGATGGGGCGTTCGTAGTTGCGGGCGTGCCGGCGGGCGTGCATCGCACCGACGTCGTCGGCGTCTTCCCCGACCGCACCTCGGGTCATCCGACTCGTCGGCGCGGTCCTCACGGAGCAGAGCGACGAGTGGGCCGAACAGCGCCGCTACATCGGCCCCGAGATCCTCGGCCGCTGCCGCGTTCACCTCATCGAGGGAGAATCCGACACCGAACCGACCCCGAGTTCCCTCAGCGCACAGCCTGTTAGCGAATCACCGAGTGGCCGTCGATACACCACTCCAGCGGACGTGACCTCCGCAGAAACTGCCCCGCCGTGCCGTTCATCCCGGAGTTGGTCGCGGCCCTGGACTGGCTGGACACTCTCGACGAACCTCTCGGTCGCAAGGTCCAACTCGGAGGCGCGTACCCGCGAAGCGGGCCGGAGACCGCCCAGGCCCTACACCTGGAATCGGCAATCCGTGCGGCCGATGAGGCACGGTCCGCACTGTCAAGCGGCGCGTTCCGCGAGCACCCCGACACGGCGTCCACCACGGACTACTCCCCGTTCCCCGAATACCGCGCTGTTCTTGAGCAGCGGCCCGCGATGCAGCCAACGTGGCCAACGGTTGACCTCTCCTCGACAGTTGCACCCCGCCGCGAACCGGAGGGTTGCAGTCGCGTTGGTACTGCTATTGGTACTGCTACTCGGCTGCGAGGGGTGCGTCGAGCAGCTCCTGGACTTCCGCGCGGCTGGCCCCCGGAAGGGCGGGCACCAAGTCGGGGTTGGAAGCCACCATGGCGACCACAGGTGCGCCCTGCGGCGGTGCCCGATGAACCAGACGATCGTGTTGGTCCAGACTTCGGGCGAGCCGTCATTGAGGATCAGGTTGCTGCAGTCGTAGTAGCTTCCATGCCGTTGCACGCCGTTGATGGCGGACTCGAAGGACAGGTAGTCCTCGTCGCCGACGGGTGCGTGCTTGTGGAGGGCGAGACGTCGGGGAGCCGTACCTGTTCGCAGGTGAATCGGCGCAGCTATGAAGACTGCGCCCTGAACGGGGTGTCCCTTCTTGTGATTGTACGTCTTTCTTTCGGGCCCTTATTCCCCGCCTCGAACCTGCTTATCTTATTCGTGGACGCATCAGTTCGATGTGCGCCAACTGCTCGGGAGGGAAACCCATGCGTGCCATGCGTGCCTGTGTCATCGCCGCCACCTCCTCCGTCCTGCTCGCCGGTGCCGGCGCCCCGGCCTCGGCGCAGACCGTCAGCCACTTCGACGACGGCAGCTTCGAGTACCCAAGAGCGGCGGCCAACAGCTTCGCTGACCTTTCCGCAGGACAGACCATCGGACCGTGGCAGGTCACCGAGGGCACCGTCGACCTGATCGGAGCCGGCTTCTGGCAGGCGGCGGAAGGTGACCAGTCCGTCGACCTCAACGGCACCGGCCCCGGCGTCGTGACCCAGACCTTCACCACCGTCCCCGGGGCGACCTACACCGTCACCTACGCCCTGGCTGGCAACCCCGGGGGCGCGCCGACCCTCAAGACCGGCCGCGCCCTCATCGACGGGCAGGACTTCCAGGACTTCTCCTTCGACATCACCGGCAAGGCTCTTACGAACATGGGATACGTCAACCGGCAGTTCACCTTCCGAGCCACCAACTCCGCGACCACCGTCGCCTTCGCCAGCACCACGGCGAACAGTCCTTTCGGTCCGGTCGTCGACGACGTCCGGATCGAGCGCTGCGCACCCTGCCCGCCCTGCGGCAACGGCTGACAGAGTCGGCATACGGGCTGGGCGGGATCAAATACCGCCTGACGTTCGCCCGGCCCATCCGCCCGCGTCGCCGCCCATCCGCCGATACCGCGCTCACTGCCGCAGCCTGGGGTGCGGCGGAGCGGGCCGGCTGCGAGGTCATCGAGATCGATGGTGTCAGTCTCGACGGCGAGCACACCGTCGACTGACCTGAACGACAGCGCCCCGCCGCGAACCGGCGGGGCGTTGCCACTCCCTGTGTCGGTGCTCCCGCACGGCTACTCGATGGCCTCAGCGTTCACCGCCGGGTCGTCGAGCCGCGGCCAAGGTCGCCCATCGCTGACAGCCGCAGGAAGTAGGCTCCCCGCATGTCCGAAGCGTGCCCCGTCCACCAAGACCTCCCAGTCCTCTATCGAGCCGAAGCCGGCGTCAGACACGGACGCTGGCAGATGTCCGTCATCGGCCCGGTCCTGGACGTCGTCGCTGGCCGGTCGATCGACCTTGGCCCGGCAGACGCCCACACAGTGGCGAATGCTGGCGAGCCTGGGCGCTACCTGGTCGCGCTGGACGGCGAGTCGGTGCCCGCGCTGCCCGTAGAAGGAGGCGTCGCGGCGCCTGGGTGGTGTTCCGTCGGCTGATGGGCGAGGACTTCTGACCGCTGGCCCAAGGTCCGCGTGCCGGCAGCAGTCTCAGTGACTGGAGATCAGTAAAGGTGGCTGCGTTCAGCTCGTCGATCTGACGGAAGACCAGTAGAGCCCTGCCGTTTGTCACGGCAGGGCGCTTGTCGTCCTGGGCCAACGCCGATCGTCTCCAGGAGTTCGCCGTACAGCTCCTCCTCGCCCGGGCGGAACCCACCCTGCACCCGGTCCGGCTCGTCGTGGAGCCGCCGCAGCAGCTCCGGCTCCGCAATCCCCAGCGCCTGGTCGACGGCCTGCGCGGCGTCCCACCACCGCGGCGTCCGCGCGGCAAGCTCGCCGAAGACCACCGCCGCCACCGCCCCCGCCCGAAGCCGCTCCCGGGCCGCCTCAACCAACGCCCCACCGGTGTCGGTCCCGTTCGTCATCCGCCACCCGCCCCTTCGCCATCGGCCGGGCTCAGCGGCCGACCTGGTCCCAGCCAGTCTTCCGCGCAGACCGCAGCTCCCAGGCAGCGCCCCCGTCCTTCCCCTGTGCGCACAGCTCCGCTCACCATCGCGGGGCGGCGAGCTTCAGCACCAGGTACGCCGTGCCCGCGGCGTCGAACTCGGCGGCAAGCAGTCCGCTGAGGGTGCTCTTGCCGGCGCCGGGCAGGCCGTGGAGAGCCAGACGCACGGGGACCTCCAGGGGAGGGGAGCCAGGCCGCAGGGCCTGGTGAAGGCGATGGGGGCACCGGCGGGTCGACCGGGGTTCGGGCCAGGGACGCTCGGTACGGTCCTACCCTGCACCCGCCCGCTCCGGCGGTGGAAGGCCCGACGCCGGTGCCCGACCGGTGCGTGGACGAGCACTGAACGAGCACTGGCCGCCGCCCTTCCCGGCTGCGGCTGTGACCGTTACCGTTGCAAGTGCGCGTGCGCTCTGACGTCCCATTACGCGGGAGGCGATGTGCAGCTGGTACGCCCGCTGGTCCGTGCCCGTAAGGCGCGCAACCTGGAGCGTCCGGAGCGGGCCCGGGAAGTGCGCCGGATCAGCGTCGAGCTCGGCACACCGCGTTGGAACGGCCCCGACGGGGTCCTACGGTGGGAGGAAGGCCGCACGCCCGATGCCGATACCCAGCGCGTCCTGGCCCGCCTGTTCGGCATTGACCCCGCACTCGTCGACGGGCGGCCCTGGCCGCATTGGCTGGACGCCGATCCGCTCCAGGAACCACCCACCTTCCCGTGGACCGTCCGAGGGCCCTGGACGCGCTCACCGAGACCGCTCGAACTCCGCCACCAGCCGAGCCAGCGTGTCCGGTTCCGGCAGGATCGCGTCGTTGTCGAAGAAGAGGATGAACTCGCCGGCCCCCTCGCCGCCCAGTTCCTCGGCCCCGACGTTGCGCCCGCCCGGGATGCCCAAGTTCTCCGGCAGCACGACGGACCGAGCCCCCTCCGGCACGTAGTCCGGAACGACGCCGTTGCCGACCACCACCATCCGCAGGTCGACACTCTGCTGGTTGCGCAGCGAGTCCATGGCTTCCCTGAACTCGTTCGGCCGGTCGTTCATGGTCAAGACCACGACGTCGACGGTGGGCTTGTTGATCACGCTGCTTCTGCCTGAGCGCAGCAGCCCCTACGAACAGGCCCCGCCAGCGTCGGCATGCCCCGGACTACTTCGCACGCCATGTGGACGGCTCGGCCGTAGTGGTCGACGTCCGTGCCGACAGCCGGGTCGAGCGTAAGGAAGCCGAAGCATTCGAGGTGACGCGTCTGGCCTGCGCCCGGGTCGGGTGGGGGTTCGAGCAGGTGGGAGTGCCGGAGGCGGTGCTGCTGGCGTTTCTGCGGTGGCTCTCGCGCTGCCGGCACCCTCGGCTGTCTGCGCCGCCCGGTCGCGGACCGGCTGCGGGAGGTCTTCTCGCGGCACGGGTGTTCTCCCGCACCGCCAACAGGGTCCGGGTTCCGACCATACGGGCGCCGCAGGCGCATGTAGTGCTCCTCGTGTTCGGCCGGCAGTCGGCCGTGGCGGCACGCGGTGGTCATGAGCGTCTCCTTTCCGTGTGGTCGGCGGGTCCGTCCGGGCCGCGTGCCGCATCCCGCGACGGGATGCAGGCGATGCGGTCCGTGGTCGGTGCTGGCCGTGGGCGTGGATCGGGCGGGCCTACGAGGCTGGCGGCCCCCAGGGCGGGATCAGGTCCGGCAGTGCCCGGTCCGCCAGGTTGTTCTGGCCGGCGGAGGCGAGTTGTCCCTCGGGCTCGGAGCAGGTCAGTGCCGCCAGTGGCTGAGGCTGGTCGGGGTGGTGACGGCACCGTAGCGCTTCAGTTGGTGGCGCTGCCGGTCGGCGGCGGCCAGCGCCCGGGCCAGAGCGGAGGCCAGCTGTGGTGTCCTGGCCTTCGGTGCCGATGGACTTCTGGATGTACCAGGGCCGGTTGTCCGGGTCCCCGTCGCCGTGGTCATCCCGTAGCCGTATCGGGCCTCCGGGAGGAGAGAGAACGCCGCGCTCCGTCCTGATCCGGAAGAGGCGGCCGGTGACGTTCACGCCGTCTTCGCATGTTGAGTCCGAGTCCGACGTGTTGCCGGCCTGGCTGGACCTGGATGTGCCCGACGACCGGCCATAGGTGGCCGGTGCCATGTCCTGTTCTCCGATCGGCACCAACACCAGCATCAGTCCAGCCGGAAGTGTTCATCCGCGCTCGACCGCACAGCGACCTGGGGGAAGCAATGGCACTCGAACTACCGCCGGAACTCGGCACCGTACTCAATCTCGTCGGACTGGACTGGCCCCAGGCGAACGAGGACGAGGTGAACAGGCTCGCGGACGAGCTCAGAAAGCTGGCCTCGACGCTCGACTCCGTCCAGATGAACGCCGACAAGGCACTCACCGTGCTGAAGGAGGTGTACCACGGCGCTTCCGCGGGCAGGCTGGCCGAATTCTGGACAACCGTCTCCAAGTACTCCGGCATGGTGGTCGAGGCCTGCGGGGCCACTGCGGCCGCGCTCAACGCGGCGGCGCTGGTCATCGAGGGCTGCAAGGGCGCCACGGTGACCCAACTGGCGGCGACTGAGGGCGAGATGGCAGCCGCGTCGGCGACTGGCCCATGGAGCAGCGCGGCCATCGTCGCGGCTGGTAAGCAGATCGTCTCCGGCATCCTGGAGGAGGCGGTGTCCGCCCTCGGCCATGCGCTGGCCCAGCCGGTAGCCGATCTGGTGGAGACCGTGGTCAAGGAAGTGACCGGCGCAGGGGCGGGGCCGTCGAACAGCTCTGGGTTCGAGGTGGACCTGGACCAGTTGGCCTCCTGCGCTCTCGAGCTTCGTGGCCACGCTGATGACATCGACTCCCAGGGCAACTCGTTCCGGCGGATCGTCGATGGCCTGGACGTGGGCCAGCCCCAGGACGCGTTCGGCAAACTGGTCATCGCCGCCGCCGAACAGATCGCCACCATCGTCGGCGAGGAGGTGCTCAGGCGGCTGCTCGGCTCGTTCCGGGGCACCGCCGACGGGATGGACCAGGTCGCCCGCAACCTCACCGAGAACGAGGAGGCGCACACCCGGCAGCTGCACGGCATCCTGGCCGGGCAGAACTCGCCGTCCTCGCTCAGTTCGCTCCACCTCGCGGGTGGGGTAGGCGACGTGACCACAGGCAACCCGCTGTACACGGGTCTCGTCGCAGACGACGGAGCGCGCCCAGGGCTCGACCACGCCGGTATGGGCACCGGCGGGGGCGAAGCACTCGCCGGCGCAGTCGGGTTCCTGACCAAGAGCGAGCCGAAGACGAGCGGGGCCCCGGGTCTGCCCGCGCCGGGCCAGCCGCCGGCAGAAGCAGATCACACGGGCACCGCGCCACGGCAAGCACCGGCCGCCGGTCCACGCCCCCTCTTCGCTCCTCCCGGAAGCGACCGGGCTCCCTCCAGGAACAGTTCCGGACTGGTCGGCGGTAACCAGGACACGGAACCGAGTAGCCTCGGCCGCCAACCGGCAACCCAGACGCCCGGAATGGCGAATGCGATCCCGTACGGTCGGGCGAGCGGCGCCCGGCCCCAGGGCCAGGGAGTTGCCAGCCAGGCACGAGAAGCAGCAGCCGCACAGCAGCACGGCGCCGGAACAATCCAGCCGAAGACCCCCGCTGAACTCCTTGCCACACCATCCCCCAACAACGCCACCCCGGACCACTGACCCAGCATTTGGCGACCTCGACACCGAAGACGGTGCCGGGGCCGGGCCGGAGCACTGAGGGATTTCATCCTGAAACTTTCTGGTCAGCGGTGCTGGCGCGGGCCGGAGGTTGGTCACTCAGGCTCGGTCCGGGGCGTGATCGTGGGCGGGTGATCGTCCGTCAGCGGAAGTTCTCTGCGTTCAATGCCGACAAGTTGGGCGAGTTGGCCGCTTGTCAAGCATCCAGTGGTGTGTCGGGTGGGGTGGAGAACGGAACGGGACCTCCGGCCCTGACAGGCGCACTGCGGCAGGCGGGACGCCTGGTCGCGGCGGTGGCCGAGGCCGGTCTGGCCGATGCGCGCCGACGTCTGGGCCCGGACCCGCTACGAGAGTTGTTCGAGGTTGTGGCGGGTCCGCTGGGCCGCCCGGGCACGGTGGGTGTGTCCTACCGGGGTCTGCGAACGGTCGCGTTCGACGGCTGCCGGTCCACCCGGGTCCCCGAGACCGGCGACAACGTGGCCTGGTTGGGCCGGTACAAGGTCGCCGCCGGGGTGGCCGCCTATCCGCTGCTGGCGGTGATGGCCTTGGCGGAGACCGGGACGCGGGCCCTGCTCGGCGCGGTCGTCGGCCCGTATCGCGGTGAGGTGGAGGCCGCTTTGCAACTGGTCGGCCACCTGCGGCAGGACATGCTGGTGCTCGCCGACCGCGGCTTCGACGTGAACGCCTTCATCCGCGCCGTGCACGCCTCACGAGCTGTTGTTGACGGTCCACCAGCTCTTGCGGATGGCGATGCTGGACGCCACCGACGCCGTGCCCGGATGCGACCCGGACCGGGCGTGCTTCACTGCGGCCCTGGCCGCCGCGCGCGACAGCGTCACCCGTGCCGCCGCCATCCTGCCGGCCGCCGGGAGCGAGCTGGGAGAACCGATCACCGAGGCGGTCACCGGCACCCTGCTGCCACCACGGCGGGCGCGGATCAGTGCCCGCACCGTCAAAGGCGTCTCCGCCCGCTACGGACACCGCCCGCCCGACGAGGACCGGCCTGCCGTCAGCACCCCGGACACCGCCATCGACATCACCATCCACGCTCCCGCGGACGATGCCCTCGCCCCCGTCCCGGCGCCGGCTCCTTCCGGCCAACCCAGCCGGATCCCGGCCCCGCGACAGGCCACGTCCGCCGCCGATACCGGCGGGCACCCGCCCGTGACGGCCGAGACGCTGCTGCCGCCCGCAGTCCCGATGCACACCAGCAGACTCCAAGACGTGCTCGCCGTAATGGGCACCGCCCCGGGGTGCGAGTGGCGCGCGATCGAACTGGCCACCCTGCTACGGCTGGACCGCAGCGACCTGACCGGCGAGCTGATTCGATGGGCCAAGCGTGGGCCCGGACGGCGAGGAGCCCTGAGTGGTGACGGCTGCCGGAATGCCCGGGGCGCCCGACAGGAGCCCCGGGCTGACGGCCTGGTGGGCTGGCAGGCCGGTGCTCCAAGCGCCGCTCTACGGCAGGAACTTCACCTCTGGGAACTGCGGCGACGGCGCATCGATGAGGTGTCCGCGGCGGTGGAGCAGGTGCTGGTCGAAGAAGGCGAGCGGGTAGGCCTGTTGGATGCGGACGGCGCGGTCGGGGGCGAGGGTGCCGACCATCTGCTGGACCTGCTGGTCGCTCATTCCGAGTAGCTTCGCTGCCTGCGGGATCAGTACTGCGTCGTCGCCGTACGAGGCGTGGACGGCGCCGTCGGCCTGGATGTTGCGCCGCCATCCGTGCAGGTGGGTCCAGAACGTCTCGGCGTCCGGGTCCTGGGCCCGGGTGAAGACGGCCGTCATCATCAGGAACGGCCGGGCCAGGTCGGTGGTGATGGTCGGCGCCATCGGTCCGTCCATGCTCAGCCCGGCCCGGACGCGCGGGTCGGCGAGCATGGTGAGTGCGGTGGCCGTGCCACCCTTCGACCAGCCGAACATGCCGATGTCGAGGGGGTCGAGGGCGCTGAGCAGGCCGTCGGGGAGCGCGAGGTTGTCGACGTCGGGGTTGCGTCCGGCGGCGAGGTCCTGGAGGCGGTCGAGTACGAAGCGTGCGTCGGTGGCGTAGTCCATCGGAGACAGCGTCGGGTGCGTGGAGTCCCTGATCTGGGGGACGACGCGGCCGTCGGGGAACTCGGTGAAGCCGTCGTAGGTGTGGTCGACGGTGACCACGACGTAGCCGTGGCTGGCGAGTTCCTGGACCATGATCGTGTGGTCGGCCCGGTGGCTGCCCGAGCCGTGCGAGTAGATGACGACGGGCAGGCGGTGGCCGCAGCGGTGGACGGGTGCGCCCAGGTGGCCCGAGGTGAGCGGGGCGAGGGACACAGGGAGCGGGAAGCCGGCGTCGTCGAGGAAGGCGCGCATGGCGCCTTCGGGCATCCAGGGGGCGAGCGGGTAGTCGTCGGCGTTCCGGGCGGGATACCAGACGCTCGCCATCAGCTCGCGGTAGTGGCCGGCCCCGGCGGCCGGGTCCGGCCGGGAGGTGTCGCGCAGGTGCAGGGCGACCATGCCGACGGGGTGCGGCCCGGTGGGGGCGGGCAGGGTGAGTCGCCCGGGTGCGGCCGCGGGGGCGGCGGGGGAGGCGGGGGAGGCGGCCCAGGAGGTGGAGGCCAGGCCGAGCGGGGCTGCGGCGCCCAAGGCCAGTGCGGTACCGAGCATGCGACGGCGGGTCAGTCCGTCTCGGCTTGTGAACGGCGTGGTGTCCATGCGCGGAACGGTGTCATGCGGCGTGGGCGGGGAGCATCAGTCCACCGATTGATCTACCCGCCGCCCGCATTGGCCCACAGGTTTACCTCCCCAGACTGATGCCAAGGGCGTTTCAAAGCTTCGGTGATCTTGGAGACGGGCCGGCCAGGGGATGTTCAGGAGGTTGAACGGCAGGTTGAAGGAGTCGTAGGAGACGTGGCTGTCGGTCATGCCCGGCCTGGATGGAGACCGTTAGTTGACGGTGAAGGAGTAGTCGTACGGCGCCAGTTGGACGCCATCCTCGGTGGTCGCGTAGACCTGCAAGTCGTACCAGCCGCTCTGGCTCGGGGTCCATGAGATCTGGGCGGCACCATGGGCTCCCGCGGTGACCGTGGTGCCCGGGGCCCAGTTGAAGGAGTAGGTGTAGCCGGCCACGTCAGCGCTCCTCTCCCTTCGGGGTGAAGGTGAACGTGCCGGGCACCCCGGTCCCTCCGCTCGACCCGTTCTCGGTGTAGACGTCCGAGGCCACGGTCGGGGTGGTCTTGTGCGGGCCGCGCGTTCACCGTCGTCGGCCGCTCGGCCGTGACCGGCCTCCCGCCCGCCGCCGGGCGCGCCCCGCCACGCGCCCCGCCCACTACTGCGCGCTCGCGGAGACCCCGCTGAGGGTCGTCGTGGAACAGACCCTGGCCGCATTCGGACGTACCCTGCTCGCCGTCGGCGGCGGCTACCTCTCCGGGTACGACGACGGCATCAGGCAACGCCTGGCGCACGAAGGCATCGGCAGGCCGCGCAGGGCGAGGAGGGAGGCGGTGGTGATGGCGGCTGCGGTGATGCCGATGGCGACGGTGCGGCCCGGCTCGGGGTTGTTTTGCCAGACCATGGCGAGGGTGGCGGTGGATCAGGCGGTCCAGGTGAGGCGGGCGAGGGTCGTCCGGAAGGCGAAGGCGAGAAAGCTGGCGGCCAGGCCGACGGTCTTCCAGATGCTGTACGCGGTGGCGCTCAGCGGCAGGCCAGCGGTCCCAGCCTGCAGGTAAGGGCGTCGAGGCTGCGGTCCTGCCGCAGCCTGTCGAGGGTCGGCAGCGTCCGGGGGGTTATAGCAGCATCGCCTCGAACTGGAACTCGGGTGCGGTCAGTGGTTGCTCGGACCAGATGACCTTGCCGCGGGCCGTGTACCTGGTTCCCCACCGCTCGGCCATCTGGGCCACCAGGAACAGGCCCCGGCCGCCCTCGTCCGTGGTGGTGGCGTAGCGCAGGTGTGGGGCGGTGCTGCTGCCGTCGGAGACCTCGCAGACCAGGCTGGTGTCGCGCAGCATGCGGACGCGGATCGGCTCGGTGCCGTAGCGGATGGCGTTGGTGATCAGTTCGCTGAGGATCAGTTCGGTGGTGAAGGTCAGCTCCTCCAGGCCCCAGGCGGTCAGTTGGTCGGTGCATGCGTTGCGGATGCGGGAGACGGCGGCGAAGTCGTGGGGTACGTTCCAGGTGGCCACCTGATCGGGCTCGAAGAGGCGTGTGCGGGCGATGAGGAGTGCGATGTCGTCGCTCGGGCGTGGTGGGACCAGCGTGTCGAACACGGCCCGGCAGGTGTTCTGCGGGGATCCGTCGGCATGGTGGTCGGCCAGAGCGGCCTGCAGTGCGGTGAGTCCGTTGTCCAGGTCGCGGTCGCGGTCAGTGACGAGCCCGTCGGTGTAGAGCACCAGAGCGGTGCCGGGTGCCAGCCGCAGCTCGGTGGTTTCGAAGGGCAGGCCGCCGACGCCGAGCGGTGGCCCGGCGGGCAGGGCGACGAACTCCACGCTGCCGTCGGTGTGCACCAGAGCGGGAGGTGGGTGGCCCGCCCGTGCCATCGTGCAGTGTCCGGAGACCGGATCGTAGATCGTGTACAGGCAGGTGGCGCCCGTGACGGCGGTCTGCTCGCCCTCGATGTCGCCTTCTCCTGCGGCCGCCTCGTCCTGGTCGAGCCGGGCGACCAGTTCGTCGAGGCGGGCGATCAGTTCGTCCGGGGGCAGGTCGAGGGTGGAGAAGTTGAGTACGGCGGTGCGCAGCCGGCCCATGGTGGCGGCGGCGTGCAGGCCGTGGCCGACGACGTCGCCGACGACGAGTGCCACGCGGAAGCCGGGCAGCGGAATGACGTCGAACCAGTCCCCGCCGACCTCTCGCCGCGCCGGCAGGTAGCGGTAGGCCACCTCCATGGCGCCCTGCTCGGGCAGCCCGCGGGGCAGCAGGCTGCGCTGCAGCGTTTCGGCCATCCGGTGTTCGCGGGTGTAGCGGCGGGCGTTGTCGACGGTGATCGCCACGCGGGCGACCAGTTCCTCGGCGAAGGAGACGTCGTCCTCCCCGAACGGCTCGGACTTTCCCGCGCGCCAGAAGTTGACCGTGCCCAGGGTCAGGCCGCGTGCCTTGAGCGGCGCGGAGATCATCGAGTGGACCCCGTACGCGAGAATCCGGTCGGCGGTCTGCGGGTCGCGCGCCCGCCAGGCGTGCGCCTGGCGAAGGTCGGCGGCCAGCGTGGCGCGCCCGCTCGCCAGGGCGATCGCCTCCGGGGTGCCGGGCAGCGGGCTGATCTGCGAGCCCACCGGGTAGAACAGCCGGTCGTCGCTGCCGCCGCTGCCGTCGCTGCCGTCGCTGCCGCCGCTGGCGGCGGCGCGGCGGATCCGCGGGCCCTGCGCGGTGCCCGGGTCCGGGAGCGGCTCGTCACCGCGCAGCACCGGCTCGGCCAGCTCGACCGTGGCGAAGTCCGCGAACCGCGGAACCGCCACGTCGGCGAGCTCCTGGGCGGTCCGCGCCACGTCCAGGGTGGTGCCGATCCGCACCCCCGCGTCGTAGAGGAGCTGCAGCCGGGCCCGCGCCGTCTCGGCCTGGCCGGCCAGTGCCCGCAGCTCGGTGGTGTCACGGATCGTCGCGACACTGCCGGATCCTCCGCCGAACGGTTCGGTCGGCCGGCTGTTGACGGCGAGCAACCGGTCCTTGGCCAGGTGCACTTCGTCGGTGGCGGCCCGCCCGGATGCCAGCAGGTCGGCCAGCCCGGGATCGAGCCCGAGTTCGGTGACCGGCAGCCCTTCGACATCGGGCGGCAGCTCCAGCAGCCGCCGGGCTTCGTCGTTCGCCAGCAGTACCCGTCCGTCCCCGCCGACGATCAGCACGCCCTCGCGGACCGCGTGCAGCACCGCGTCGTGGTGCTCGTACATCCGCGTCATCTCGGCCGGGCCCAGGCTGCGCGTCTGACGGCGCAGCCGCCGCCGCACCAGTGCCGCCCCGGCCATGCTCACGGCGAGCGCGGCCGCCGCACCACCGAACAGGACCGGTAGCTGCCGGTTCACGGCGCTGGCTGTGTTCTCGACGTAGTAGCCGACCTGGATCAGGCCGGCGACCGAACCGTCCGGCCTGGTGACCGGCGCGGTGGTGTCCACTTGGACTCCCATCGGTGTGTTCTCGACCAAGCTGAGCGGCCCCTTCAGGGCTTCCCAGTGAAGGCCGTAGACGTATTTTCCGATCAGCTCGGGATGGTCGGTGGAGGCGTAGCGGATCCCGTTGATGCCGAAAATCACGATGTAGTCGAAGCCGCCGCGGTTCTTCACGTCCACGGCCAGTGGCTGCAGCGCCGCAGTGGGATTGGCGCTGTCCAGAGCGGCCGCCGCTCCGGGATAGTGAGCCAAGATGATGGCTGCGGCATGCGTGCGGTGTTCCGCATCACTCGTGGCGTAGTTCCGGGTCTGCAAGATGAGCGCGGTCAGCGCCGCGGCGACCAGCAGCACCACGACGACCAGCAGCCACAGGAACACCTGCCCGGCGACAGTATTCACCCTCAGCCGCGAGCGCAGCCCATCCCGGGCGGACCGGCGTTTCCTCGGTGCGCCCGGTTCCGTGTTCCCAGGGGCATGGCTGTCCACTCTGTGCATCCCGCCCGTCCCCGCACGTTCGGGTCGTGACTCCTCCACGCTGCCACCCCGTTTGGAGATGTGCATGTTCCAAGCCACCGGAGCGCCGGACAGACCGCCAGGCAGGTCGGCGCCCTGGGGTCGGCGGCCGGGGTGCCAGCAGGCGAGCCCGCGACCCGCCAGGGCGTGCTGGATGGAGATCGACGTGCCTGTGTCTCACCTGGCTGATCACCTGGCAGTGGACATGCCGTGGCCCGGCCGTGGTGGCTGGAGTCGGACGGCCGCGTCGAATGGGCGCAGCTGCCGCTGGGGACCGCGTTCGAGGGTGAGCAGTTCGGCCGGGGGGCGGGCGCAGCGGGCCGGCTGGGCGGAGCTCGAACAGGAACAGCGGGACCTGTTGACGGCGACCGGCTTCGAGGAGGACCAGGAGCTGGCGGCGTTCGTGGAGCGGAAGGGGCACTCGAGGGTCCCGCGGACGCACAAGGAAGGCGGGACGTCGCTGGGCACCTGGCTGAACAGCCAGAACCTCCGATGGTGGGTGGGTTCGGCCGGGTGGGGCGTGACGTCCGGCCCCGGGCCGGGAGCGGGCCGGGGGCGTGGTGGTGGGCACGGTCAGTGCCCGGACTCGTGGCACCCGCACTTCGGGGCGGACTCCCAGCCGTCGGGGGTGCGCTTGGTGACGGGGCCGGTGCCGGGGACGCCGCACCGCCCCTGCCGTCGCCAAGCCTTCCCTCGCCGAGTTCCTCGAACAGACCTCGCCGGCGGCCCGGGCCCGCCAGGCCGCCGCCACCACCATGCCCGTCCACCCCCTCCTTGCCCCGCTGCTCCCGCACGGCGGCCTGGCCCGCGGCACCGTCGCCGGGGGACGCGGTGGCCGCCCGACCGGTGCCTGACACTGGGGGCGGTCGTACAGGTATGGCGTCGAGGCCGAGCCACCCCTCTTCTTGCCGCCGGGCTGACTGGCGGGAAGGCGGGTCATCGCCGTTCCGCCATCGTCGACCCGCAACCGGTGCCCGCCGGCCTCCAGGGCCCGGGATACCGCCGCTGCGGCCGACACCGGACGCAGCGCCGGTCGCGGTGCGGGCGGCGTGTAGGGGGCTGTACGGTCGGCGCCGGGTCATCGACGACCAGCCGGGGCGCTGGTGCGCAGCACGAGATGCAGTACCCGTCGGTGAGCTGCGCGGCGCTGTGGCCGCATCCCTGGCAGCGCAGTCCCTACACAAACCCGCTAAAACGGGACGTCTCACCCGAGCCTGTCACAGAGGGCCGCCTGCCAAGGGACGCCTGGGCCATCTTCTGATCATGCAAGATGTGGGCTCGGTTTGCTCACCAATCGGCGCTGACTTGATCAGCGACCGGGAAGGCGGCCGCTTCTGGGTCTGCTTGCGCAGGGCAGTGCCGCCGGTGGGCCGGGATCGGGTCGTGCTCCGGCTGCCCGGTGGCTTACCAAGGTCCGCGACAACGACCCGGCCTTCGCAGACGAGGGGCCCGCCGACCGCACGGTGCACTGGTGGCGCCGGGCCTACCCCGGCCACACCCGCCCCGCCTGTCGGCGGGGAGCTGCTCGTACAGCTGCTGCGCGAGTAGGTCGACGCCTGAGGCGAGCAGGTCACCGCCTGAAGGGTCGCAGGTCCAGGGGCGTTCGGCGCCACTCAACCGGGGTGCGTTATCGTCACGTCTGCCGGAACGTCAAAAGACGTGGACAGAAGCAGGGAGAAGGCCGTGCGCGAGTACTTTGAGCGCGAGGAGATCATCGAGCGGGACGGTTTCTTCGGTGGGGAGGAGATCATCGAGCGCGAGGAGATCGTCCGCCGCGACGACTTTGGGCGCGAGGAGATCGTCGAGCGGGAGCGGGTCGTCGAGCGTGACGGCATCTTCGGCGGCCTGTTCGGCGGCGACGAGGTCATCGAGCGCGAGGAGATCATCGAGCGCGACTTCTTCTGAGTCGCCGCATCGGTTGAACCGCGCCGAGGCCGACGGGCCGTCCGGGTACCGACCGTACTCGGACGGCCCGTCGGCCCGTCGGCCTGTCAGCCCGTCGTCCTGACCGGCCCTCCGTCCGGGGCCGACTGGCGGCGCAGGTAGTCGCGGACCGGGGAGTTCGGTCGTGCTGGACACCCCTCCCATTGTCCGCCCGCGCCGCCTGCCGGAGGGGCCCGCTAGCCTCACCGGCCATGAACATTGACGGGACTCTTGACGCTCTGTTCGCCGCGCTGCCCGCGCTCGATGCCGGTGAACTGCCGACCGACGGCACCCCGTTCCGTTCGGATCGAGATGGACTTTGGCGGCGCGGAGACCGCCAGGTTCGGCTCCCCGTTCGGCGGGGAGTCGGTGGGCGGCCCGGCGGGCAAGGGACCGCGGCCGGTTTACCTGGTGCTGGACGACGTAGCCGGGGAGGTGCGCGCGGTGCTGTCGCAGTACGGCGACACCCGCCCGGTGGAGGTGGACTGGGAGGAGGGCGGCTACCGGGTGGCGACCGTCTGCGGCCTGCTCGCGCTGTACGGACGCGAGCTCAACTCGTGGCAGGACGCGGTGATGCCGATGACCGGCTGGGCGCTGGGCGTGCTGCGCCGGCGGCCGCCCACCTCGAAGCTCTGGGACCGGGCCGCCGAGCCGACCGAGGGCATGGCCAAGGACCGCTTCGACCCCGAGAGCCTCGACCTCACCACCGAGCCCGGCGACTTCGCCGAGGGCTGGCTGCTGCTGGACGACCCGGCCGGCCTGGTGCCGGGTTGCTTCGTCGACCCGGACGGCTACTCGCTGGTGCCTTGCCCGGACGCCGACGGCAAGGACGTCGCGGCCCTCGTGTTCCGCGTGTTCCCCTGAGGCCGCCATCGGCATGGCCGCCGCCTTCCGTCGGGGCCGGGTCCTCCTGGCCGGCGACGCGGCCCACGTGCAGAGCGCCGCCGGGGGCCTGGGCATGAATACCGGGATTCAGGATGCCCACAACCTCGCCTGGAAGCTCGCCGCCGTCCTGCACGGTCACTTCGCTCCGTCCCTGCTGGACACCTACGAGCCCGAACGCCGTGTCGCCGCCGAGGCATCCCTGGCCGTGTCGCGCCTCCTGCACCAGGGCTACCTCGCGCAGGCGGGCGACCCGAACCAGCAGGTCCGCCACCGTCGAGCGAGCCGCCTGCTCGGCGACCCGACCGGGGTAGAGGCAGGCTGAGCTCAGGTGGTCTGCTGCGCGCCCGCCCAGACAGCGGGGGTCCGCAGCGCCCAGGGGGCGGCCTGCTCCAATTGCCCGGCGAGCCGGAAGAGCAGGTCCTCGCGCCCGTACCCCGCGGCGAACTGGATGCCGATGGGGAGTCCGCTCGCGGGGTCGCTCTCCACCGGGACGGACATCGCCGGGGTGCCGGCCACGTTGAACGCGGCGGTGAACGGTGAGCGGTGGAGGACCTGCCGGATCCAGCCGAGGCCGTCTGCGCCCTCGGCCCCCGCGGCGTACGTGCCGAGCGGGACTGGCAGTTCGGGCAGGGTTGGCGTCAGCAGCAGGTCGTGGCCGGTGAAGTACCGGCCGATCGCGCGCGCGACGCTGTTGCGCATCGCCAGCGCGTGGACGAACTCGGCCCCGCCGACCCGCTGTCCGTAGGCGTAGCTTGCCAGCGTCTCGGGTTCCAGGGTGGTGGAGTCTACGGGCCGTCCGAAGGCTGCGGCGAAGCCGTCGATCCAGGTCGCCAGGTTGGTGCTCCAGAGGCGGGCGTTGGCCAGGACGAACTCCTCCCAGTCGACGCCGAGTTCGACGCTGACCTCGGTCACGCGGTGTCCCAGTGACTCGGCGAGTCGGGCGGCGCGCAGCGTGGCGTCGAGGACGGCGCCGTCGACGGCCCGGCCACCCCAGGGCTGCGTGACGAGCCCGATCCGCAGACTGCCGGGCGAGCGGGTGACCTCCTGCGCGTAGGGCCGCTCCGGCTGCGGGGCCGTGTAGGGGTCGCCGACCTCGGGGCCGTGGACGAGGTCCAGCAGCGCGGCGCTGTCGCGCACCGAGCGGCTGAGGACGCCGTGGACGGCAAGCCCGTTGAAGACCTCGTCCGCGTCGGGGCCCATGGATGTCCGGCCGCGGGTCGGCTTCAGTCCGAACAGGCCGTTGGCGGCGGCGGGGACGCGGAGGGAGCCCGCCGCGTCCGTGGCGTGCGCGAGCGGGACGATGCCCGCGGTTAGCCCCCGCTGGAGCCGCCGGGGCTGAGGGCCGGGTCCCAGGGGTTGCGGGTGGCGCCGTACAGGACGCCTTCGGTGGTGGTGCTGTACGCGAACTCCGGGGTTGCCGTGCGTCCGAGCGTCACCAGTCCGGCGCGGCGGAAGCGGGCCATGAGCGAGGAGTCGGCCCCGGCGACGTTCCGCGCGGCGAGCCGGCTGCCCAGCTCGGTGCGCTTGCCGGCCATCGCGATGGCGAGGTCCTTGATCAGGAAGGGCACCCCGGCCAGCGGCGTGCTGTCGGGCGTCGGTGCGTCCTCGGCGGGCCAGGTCTCCACGACGGCGTTGAGCTGCGGATTCACCGCGTCGGACGCCAGCTGGGCGGTCGCGGCGAGTTCCGCGGTGGTCACCTCGCCGCGGGCCACCAGCTCGGCCAGGCCGATGCCGTCGTAGGTCGCGTACTCGGAGAGCTTCATCTTCGTCCGTTCCGTTCCGCTCGGGAGGCTCGACATCCAATTCGCCATACCGATCGGTATCTGATGAGACCGATCGGTATCGCAAAGGACTGGTCGGTACCGTAGCATTGCCGCCGTGGACAGAGTCAGCAGGCAGAGCCGGGTGGCCAAACTGCCGCCCCGGGAGCGGATCCTCGACGCGGCGGAGGAACTCTTCTCACGCGAGGGGATCAAGGCGGTCGGCGTCCAGGCGATCGCCGACCGGGCCGCGACCACCAAGATGGCGCTATACCGGCACTTCGCGACCAAGGACGCGCTGGTCGAGGAGTGGCTGCGGATCGTCGCCGCGGACTACACCGCCGTGTTCGACCGGCTGGCGCAGCAGCACCCCGACGAGCCTCGGGAGCAGATCCTGGGCATGGCCCGGTTCATCGCCGACGGGCTACCGGGGCTCTCCCACCGGGGCTGCCCGTTCATCAACTCCCTCGCGGAGCTGCCCGACCGCACTCACCCGGCACGGCGGCTGATCGAGGCCCACAAGGCCGGCCAGCTGCGCCGTCTTACCGAACTGTGCACCCGGGCCGGGCTGCCCGACCCGGACGAGGCTGCCGCGGAGCTCACCTTCCTCCTCGAGGGAGCCCAGGTGAGCGCCCAGAACGGCAGCGTCGGGCACGCGGGCGAGCGGCTGATGCGCATTGTCCGCTCCCTCCTGCTGCGGGACGGAGCGGATGCGGCGTAGCAGGTGGCTGCGGGTCAGCCCAGGATGGCGTTGAGCTCGCTGTACGTGAGTCGTCTGCGCTTCCGAGTCGAACGGCCCTCAGCAACCGACGTCTACGGCACCGGGGACCTCGGCTGCCGAGCCGTGCTCCGCACGCGTTTCCCGGTGCACGCGCTGGCCTTCCATCCCACGGCGCCGCTGCTCGCCGTCGGCGCCGGGGAGCACGACGGCGGGTACTTCTTCGAGGGCGAGCTGCGTAGCTCCCGCGGTGACTCCCGCTGTGGCTCCTGATGCCGGCACCTCCGCCCCGAGCGTGGGGTGCCGTGGCGTCGGGAGGTCAGGTGCTGAGCAGGTCGGTCGAGACCGCCCAGAGGCGCTGGGCGAGAGCGGGATCGAGTGCCCACTCCTTGACGCCGTGCGGATGCCGGCACGGTGTAGGCCTCCTGAGAATGGAGCCGAAGGTGCGTTCCACCGGCTCCTTGGCGGCAGGCTGGCGCGTCCGTCCGGGTCGCATGCCGGCGCCGCGTCGCGGCCGGGTGGGATCAGCTCTCGTGGCGGTTCGACCAGGTCGATGTCCAGTCAGACGCAACTTCTTCGCATTAAACTGTGTGCATGAGTGCCCGAGCGACCACACGCCCCGGCGGGCGCAGTGCCCGCGTCCAGCAGTCCGTGCACCAGGCCGTCCGTGATCTGGAGGCGGAGGTGGGGCGGGATGCGCTCACCGTGCCGCTGATCGCCGCCCGCGCGGGAGTGACGCCGTCCACCGTCTATCGGCGCTGGGGGGACCTGCGGGAACTGCTGTCCGACGTCGCCGTCGAGCGGTTGCGCCCCGACACCCCGCCGGCCGACCACGGCAGCCTGCGGGCGGACCTGGAGGCGTGGGCCGTGCAGTTCGCTGAGGAGATGTCCTCGACGGCGGGTCGCACGTACATCCGCGACGCCCTGCTGGGGGACCCCGAGCAGGGCAATGCGGCTCGCTGCTCCGACTACGCCGCCGAGCAGTTGAAGGCGGTCGGCGTGCGCGCGGCCGGGCGCGGGGAGGCCGTGCCCGACGTTGAGACCCTCCTGGACGTCGTCGTCGCCCCCCTGATGTATCGGATCCTGTTCCGCCCCTCGGACCTGTCCGCGGCCTACACCGACCGCCTGGTGGCAGTGGCACTCGGCCGCGTCGCACCCCTTCCGCCCTCTAAAAGCTAAATATTTGCGTTCCGGGGGGCCGCGGGTCTAGAGTGCTTAATGCAAAGCATTCGCCTTAAGGCTCGGAGGTGCATCCATGGCCAGCGTCACAGCTCTGCCGTCCCGTCCCCGCCGCCTGCCCGTGCTGAGCCGTCGCGGCGCTTTCCCGCTGCACGCCTCGGTCCTGGTCGGCCTGCTGGCCGCCTCCAGCGCACCGACCCCGCTCTATGCGCTCTACCAGGCCGCATGGCACTTCTCGGCCATGACTCTCACCGTCGTGTTCAGCGCCTACGCGCTCGCCCTGCTGGTGGCGCTGTTGACCGCGGGCACGCTCTCGGACCACTTGGGCCGGCGCCCGGTCCTCACCGCGGCGCTGCTGGCGGAAGCAGCCGCGATGGCCGCATTCGCCACTGCACAGGGGGTGCCGGCGCTGATCGCCGCCCGGATCCTGCAGGGGCTGGCTACCGGAGTGGCCACCAGCGCCGCCGGAGCCGCCCTGCTCGACTTCGAGGACCCCGACCGACCGGGCCGGGCAACGGCCGCCAACGGCATCGCCCCCGTGGCCGGCATGGCGGCCGGCGTGCTGGCCGCCACCGCCCTCGTGCAGTACGCCCCCGCCCCCACGCGCACCGTCTACCTGCTGCTGCTCCTACTCTTCACCGCGCAGGCGGCCGCGGTCCTGCTCACCCCCGAGACCGCCCGACCCAGCTCCGGCGCCTGGCGTTCACTGCGCCCCACGATCGCCGTCGCCCGCGCCTCCCGGCCGGCCATGGCGCTCGCCGCGCCCGGCGTCGTCGCCGCCTGGGCCCTCGGCGGCTTCTACTCCTCCCTCGGCCCCTCGCTCGCCCGGCTCATCGCCCCGCACGCCGCCCGCGCCACCGGCGGCCTGGTCTTCTTCACCTTGACGGCCGCGGCCGGCCTCGCCGGTCACTCCGCCCGGGCGCTGCCCGCCCGTGCTGTGAGCCTCGCCGGCACCGCGCTCCTGATCCCGGGGGCCCTGCTGACCCTGAGCGGCCCGCACCTGCACAGCCTGCCCGCGCTGTTCGCCGGCACCGCCTTGGCGGGCGCGGGCTTCGGCGCCGTCACCCAGGGCGCCCTGCGCCTGCTGCTGCCCCCGGCCGCCCCGGGCGAACGCGCCGGCACGCTCGCCGCCTACTACGTCCTCAGCTACCTCGCCATGAGCGGCCCCGCCGTTCTTGCCGGCCTGCTGACCAACCTGTTCGGCCTGCAGACCGCCGTCTCGCTCTACGCCGTGACGGCCATCCTGCTGACCCTGATCGGCCTCGCCCGCGCCGGGCGGCAGCCGCGCACCGCCTGACCGAGTCCTGCCTTCCCGCACCGCACCGTCCCATCCGAAAGGACCCACCGATGAGCACTGTCCCGCCCCGTCGGGCCACCCCCTTCACCAGCACGGGATGGAGCCTCGGCGACATCGCCGTACGCCGCGTCGACGAGATCGGACTGCCCCGGCAGACCGGACCCTGGCTGCTGCCGGGCGCCACCAAGGAGGTGCTCGACGAGGCGCCGTGGCTGCGCCCCGACTTCGCCGACGCCGATGTCCCGCGGCTGGCGAGCCACAGCTTCGCGGTGGAGACCGGCGGGCTGCGGATCGTCGTGGACACGGGCATCGGCAACGGCAAGATCCGCGCCAACCCGGCCTGGAACGGTCTCGGCACCGACTTCCTGGAACGGCTGACGGCGGCTGGCTTCCCGCCCGAGTCCGTGGACCTGGTGATCACCACGCACCTGCACACCGATCACGTCGGCTGGAACACCCGCCTCGTCGGTGGGGACTGGGTCCCCACCTTCCCCAATGCCCGCTACCTCACCAGCCGCACCGAATGGGACCACTGGGCCGCCACCGACCTGGACGAGGCCCGCACCCAGATGTTCCGCGACTCCGTCCACCCCATCCGCGACGCCGGGCAGTACGACCTCGTGCCCGTGCCCGAGCAGGGGCACGAGGTCGCGCCGGGCGTCCTCCTGGTCCCTGCTCCGGGCCACACCCCGGGGCAGGTCGCCGTGGAACTTCGCGGCAGCGACCGCCGGGCGCTGATCACCGGCGACAGCATCCACCACCCCGTGCAGCTGTCCCACCCCCACGTGAACAGCTGCGTCGACATCGACCCGGCCCAGGCGGTCCGCACCCGCGGCCGGCTGCTCGACGCCCTGGCGGACACCGACGCGCTGCTCCTGGGCACCCACTTCCCGCAGCCCACGGCCGGCACCGTCCGCCGGGAGAACGGCCGCTACCGGCTGCTCGCCGAGCAGGGCGTCGAGATCCCGGCCACCGCGGCCTGATCACGCGGCCGGTGCCGCCCGGCCGCCCCCGCACGGGCCGCCGAGCAGCCGCGGCGCCTGCAGTCACCTAAAGCGAACCCTTGGCCTTTAGGGCCCCGGTTACTCCACCGTTCCAGCCTTGACCGAGAAGGAGAACATCCATGTCCGCCGTCGAACTCACACCACCGGAGGCCGCCCGCTGGGCCGCCCGCACCGGACTCGTGCTGCCCGCCGAGCGCCACGCCGCGGTCGCCGCGGTCGCCAACCACATCCACAGCGTCGTAGCGGTCCTGCGCGAGCTGGACTTCGCGGACGTCCCGCCCGCCGCCGCCTACCGCGCCGGAGAGGAGAAGCACGATGCAGCCGTATGAGCTGTCCCTCGCTGCTGCCGCGGACGCGATGCGTGCCCGCCGACTGTCCCCCGTCGAACTGGTCGACTCCGTCCTCGATCGCATCGAGAAGGTGGAGCCGCACCTCGGCGCCTACGTCACGGTCGCCGCGGAGCAGGCGCGCCGGGCGGCGAGCGAAGCCGAACACGAAGCGGCGCAAGGCCGTTACCGGGGACCGCTGCACGGCATCCCGATGGGGCTCAAGGACCTGATCGATGTCAGCGGGATGGCCACCACGGCCAGCTCCCGGGTCCGCGCCGACCATCGCGCGACAGCGGACAGCACGGTCGCCGCGCGTCTGAGCGCAGCCGGCGCGATCCTGCTCGGCAAGACCCACACCCACGAGTTCGCGTTCGGCCTGACCACCCCGCAGACCCGCAATGCCTGGGACCGCGGCCGGGTCGCCGGTGGCTCCAGCGGCGGCTCCGCGGTCGCCGTCGCGTCGGGCACCGCGACCTTCGCCCTGGGCACCGACACCGGTGGGTCGATCCGGGTGCCCGCCGCGCTCAACGGGGTCGTCGGCCTCAAGCCGACCTACGGTCTCGTCCCCCGTCACGGCGTCACCTCCCTGTCCTGGTCGCTGGACCACGTCGGCCCGGTCACCCGCACCGTCGAGGACGCAGCCCTGGTCCTGAGCGCGCTGGCCGGACACGATCCGCGCGACCCCGCCTCGCTGTCCGTGCCCGCCGCGGACTACCGGCCCGGTGCCGGCACGGACCTGACGGGGCTGCGCATCGGCCTGCCGCGCACCTACTACTTCGACAACGTCCACCCGCAGGTGGAGACCGCCGTTCGGCACGCCATCGGGCAGCTGGAAGCCCTGGGCGCACAGCTCGTCGAGGTCGACATCCCGATGACCCGTTACATCCAGGCCACCCAGTGGGGCCTGATGGTGCCGGAGGCCGGCGCCTACCACGAACGCAGCCTGCGCACGGTCCCCGAGCTGTACCAGGAGGACGTCCGCATCCTCCTGGAGGCAAGCGAGTTGATGAGCGCCGGTGACTACGTACGCGCTCAACGCTCCCGCACGCTCATGCGCGCCGAGTGGGCACGGATGCTGGAGGAGGTCGACGTGATCGCAGCCCCGAGCGTCCCGATGCCCGCGGTCGGGGCCGACGAGGAGACGGTCACCTGGCCCGACGGCACGGTCGAGAGCGTCTCCGACGCCTACGTGCGCCTTTGCGCCCCCGCCAACATCACCGGAGTGCCCGCCCTGACCGTTCCGGTCGGCCACGACTCGGCGGGCATGCCGATCGGTATGCAGCTGCTCGGCCGGCCCCTCGGTGAGCCCACGCTCCTGCGGGTCGGGCACGCGTACGAGCAGACGCAGCCCGCTCGGGCACTCGCCACAGCGGCCTGAGTGACGGGCCAGGGCCGACTACAGGGCAGAGCCGCCGGCTGGACACACCTGGCCCGGGAGGCCGGCTACGCGAGCCGGCCCCTGCTGCTCTTCCGGTCATCCAGAAGCTCCGCCGCAAGCTCGACCGGCCGGGTCTCTTCAACCGCCTCAACCGAGACAGTCATGTCACTCATCAGGTGCTACTTCCATGATCGGGAGTTATACCGAAGACCGTACAGACCCGCTCGGCGCCCGCTGCCGCGACCTCACCCGGCTGCGCGCCACCTTCGCCGAGCTGCTCGTCAACCGCCTCGCCGACCGGGAACCGTCGAACTCGACGAGCAGTACTGCGTTCCGCGCCTGCTGGAACGCCTGACCGGTGGCTGCAGTGTGCTGGAGCTGGCGAACCACCCATCGGAGGTCGATGACGGCAACACCGTCCGGCGCGTCGATGCCGCCTTTGCCGAAAGCGGATCCAGACCGGGACGGCACCGGCGTCGCGGGCGAAGGCGAGCTTGGCGGGGGGAGGGGCTGGTGGGCTGTCGAACTCCCCACCGCAGAAGCCTGATTGAGATGGCATGACGGCCCATCGGCCAGTACCGGAGGGCTCCACATCGCATGCCTTCGGATCTTGGCGCCAGCTTCACATATGACATATTATTTTATGTCGGGCGAGATGCCCTGACAAGAAGGGGGAGTTTGTGACTGGCGACCAACCAATCCAGCGTCCAGCATCGATATCGGCACGCTACAGAGCGAATGTTTCGGGCGTCGAGCCACCCGGTCGGCGCAACGATTTCGAGCGGGAAGCATCCTGCTTCCTGGGTATCAGCCTGGAGAACACACAGTTCAGCACAGCCAAGGTCGCCGCGATGGCAAGGTGGGTGTCCAGGCGCTTCGAGCACTGCACGGTCCTGGTCGGCGACAGCATCCACCGGCTCACCCTGGCCGCGACCCGGGGGCTGGCTGAAGCGCCGGCCAAGGCCGAAGCCCTAAGGCTCGGGCGTGAGTTCGTCGACGCCAACCGTGAAGTGTTCGAAGTCTTCCGGGAGAGCACCAAGTTCGAGTTCATGACCTGCGGCGAGGTCCAGGCCTGGGAGACCTATTCCGGCTATCACGCCCGGCTGGTCGAGCTGTTCGAGACGGACCCCGGATTCGGCGAATCGATCCGCCGGTTCGGGCAGGCCTACAACCTGCGCCGCGACGAAGGATTGACGAATTCCGAGCGGGAATGCCGACTCGACCTTTCGTCAGCGTACTTCCTTGAGGAATTTGCCATATTCGCCTGCCTGCAGCGCAATGGCATCTCGGTCATGGTGTATCCGGGATCGTTCAACACGCTGGCCGAAATAGCCGCCGGCGACCATCCGAATGCGCCGGAGGAACTGCGGGACCTGACCGTGGTCTCCCTACGGTTGAAGAGACGATGAACGTGGCAACGACCGCCCACGAGAGATCCGAGCCGGTCGCATCTACCAGGACGGGTACGACAAGTGCCTGCTCGGTGACGTCTCACGAGCGGCTCACCGGCCTTGAGCGCATGAGGTCCGGGACCTGCTACTGAGCCCGGATCCACCGGCCAATGGCCGTTCCAGCGTCTGGAGACGAAAACGGAGATGCCGCTCTGAACTGGGAAGATGTGACTTGTCTAGGGTAGGTAGGGCCAGGTTCTCCTTCACGGAGACGGGGCGCCGTGCCCAGATCGTCGCCGCGGCGATCGACGTCATCGCGGAGGTCGGGTATATCAGCGGGCCTCGTTCGCGAAGATCGCGCAGCGCGCGGGGCTGAGCAGCGCGGGGATGATCTCCTACCACTTCGATGGCCGGGACGATCTGATGCGTGAGGTCGTCGCGGAGGCGATGCGGGTCGCGGACGGCTATCTGCGGCCCCGTATCGAGGCCCACGAGAGCTACGCGGCCCGCCTGCGCGCCTTTGGGACCGTGAATTGGGGCAGCCCTACAGGGGCGACCTTTACCGCCGGGTCCTCACCATCCCCGGCGACGACCTTGATCCACCGTTCGACCTCATGTACGTGATCGGCAGTGGTCTCCACGGCGATGAGGCTCGCATCGTATTCATCCTGTCCAAGCTGCCGCCATACTGAGCCAGCCAGCGTCTGCGTGGCTCAACAGCAGTCCTCAAGGCCCTCGGTCCAGCCGTAGCCCTCGGCGAGCAGCAGCACCGTCCGGCACGGCCAAGGGACCGCCGTCCTGGACCATTCCCGGTTTCCCTCGGCGTCGTCGGAGGCCCACTCTGGCCCCGCACACACCCAGCAACTGCCATGGTCGTTCGCGTGGTCGGCCAGAAGTTTCCGGTCCGCTGTGGCCCGGCGCAGCATCGCGGCCGGGTCGTGAAGGGCGATGTGCCGGGCCTGTTCCGGGTCGTGAAGGGCGATGTGCCGGGCCTGTTCCCCCGTGGGCACGCTCTCGTCGTACACCACGGGCTCGCCAACGCCGTCGCAGACGGCCACGTTGCCAGCCGGGTGGTCATCAACCCGCCACACGTCGGCTCCGGCATCCCGAGCGATCTGCTCGACCTGGGCCAGCTCCGCCTCCAGCCACGCCACCACGCCGCTGCTCACCGCCGCCTCCGCCATCCTCACCCACACCCCGAACCGGATGCACACCAGAACACGCCCACCGCCCCGGATGACCATCAGGCCACGGGCAACAACGAGGACAGCACAAGTACCCGGTATGCCGCGTTCCACATGACGGGCGCTGGGGAGGTGCCGACGCCACTCCGCGATGTGCGGCACCTCCCCCAATCTCACGCTCGCAAGGTGGGAGCTCCCACGTGACAGGCCGCCAGGCGGCACCAGCGCTGGCCAGCTGGCGATAGCACTTGTCTCGGCAGCGCCACTGCAACGGCGCGACCGGCTGGGTGAGATTCACCCTAACGAGGGATTATTACGCTGAGTGTACTCGTGGATACTTTTAGTATCCGGAGGGCTTCTCGGGCCCTCCCAGGTTGTGAGGAGTGCCGTCGTGACCACCTCCAATGCATCCGCTACCTCCAAGGTGCCGCAGATCAAAGAGACCTCGCACATCGCCCCCCGGGAAGAGGGACTCGCGATCGGCGGCAACGTCGGCGCGGTATGGCGGGCCTGGTGGACGTGGACCCCGGGCAACGGGACGTTCAACCTTCAGCTCCCCTGGAATGTCATCGGGGTGAACTCGACCGTCGTCATCACGGCTTCCGAGATCGATGCCAACGGGAACCGGTTCGTCGGTGCCGCGCCCTTCCAGGTGTCGAGCATCGCCCCCGGCAACGGAGTCGTGACATTCAAGATCAACATCGGCTGGGGCAGCCCGCTTCCGATGCGCACGGACGTACTCGTTTTCAACTGAACCGGTGCAGGCAGACCAGGAATTTGCGGCCCGAGGCCTACGCAAAGCCGTCGTACCAGCCGCCGCCTGCTGCCGAGCTGATGCCGCGCCCCACGATCGGGGCGCGGCACGTACGTTCACGCGGCGAACCGGTTGCTGTCGGGTGGCTCTTCCGGCTCCAGACCCCGTCTTTTGCAGGCGCGCGCGCCACTCAACCGGTCACCCCCTTGCACCGTGACGCCATTTCGTACAGCGCCTCGGTGGACTCCGGGTGCTGGATCTCGTCGACGAGGTGGTCCTGCTCCGGGTCGCCGCCATGGTGCAGGCTGGCGACGGCGGCGCGTCAGGACTCGGTGTACTCCTGCTCGGTCATGGCTTCCTCCTGGTTGTGGCGCTTGCCGGTTGGTGCGGTTGGTAGTTGTCGATGCCGGGCCCGTCGTCGATCGGCATCCACCGGCCGCGGCGGTAGAGGTGCCGGCGGGGATGGTGCGGAGCCAGCCACGGATGTCGATGCCGAGTGGCTCGACGACGCCGCGGTCCGAAGGACCAGATGCCGGAGATGCCGAGGCTCCGATGGTGCCGGGTGACTGCCCAACGCCCGTTTCGCCCACGGTGTTCGGGGCCTTGCTGGACGACAGCGCGGGCGGCACCTTCGCGATCAACCCTGCGGCGGATGACGCGCGGCTCAAACAGCTGTGCCTGCCGGCGACCAACGTCCTGCTCACCCGGTTCCTGACCGACGACGGCATCGGCGAAGTGACCGACTTCATGCCGATCGGCGAAATCCGCCACACGCAGGCCGTCGTCCGCAGAGTGAAGGGCATCCAGGGCAGCTTCCGCTTCAAGCTCCGCTGCGCACCCCGCTTCAACTACGCGCGCACATCCCACCGGGCCGAGGAGCGGCCCGGGGAGGTGTTCTTCCTGCCCAAGGACACGAACGGCACAGGACCCCTGCGCCTGCAGCACCCGACCGACATCGAGGTGCGGACCGAGAACGGCGACGCGGTTGCAGAGTTCACCCTCGGGCCGGACCAGCGGGCCGACTTCGTACTGGAGTCTGCGTCCCCCGACACGCAGTCGCCCAGCTCCACGCATCGCTGGGTCGACACCGCCTTCCATTACACGCTCAAGTACTGGCGGGACTGGGTGGTCCACTGCACCTACCACGGCAATTGGAGGCAGGAGGTCATCCGCTCCGCACTCGCGCTGAAGCTGCTCACCTCGATCGACCACGGATCGATCGCCGCCGCGGCCACCTTCGGGCTGCCCGAGCTCGTCGGTGGCGCACGCAACTGGGACTACCGCTACACGTGGATCCGCGACGCCTCGCTGACGACCGCCACCCTGCTTCGCCTCGGCTTCACCGAGGAGCCCAGACAGTTCATCGAGTGGGTGCTGGACTGCTACAACAACGCGGACAAGCGCGGTACACCGCAAGAGCACGGTCCCCTGCAGATCGTGTACCGCCTGGACGGCCAGCCCGACCTCCCCGAGGAGGTGCTCGGCAGCCTCGCCGGGTACAAGGACTCGGCCCCCGTGAGCATCGGCAACAAGGCATACACTCAGCTCCAACTCGACATCTACGGCGAGCTTCTGGATCTGATCGCTCTGTACGACGTCGTCGAGCCCGTCACACGCGAACTCTGGCAGCACCTTCGAAACTCGGCCAACTGGGTGGCCGCCAACTGGCAACGCTCGGACAGCGGCATCTGGGAGGTCCGCGGCGGCCCCCAGGAGTTCCGGTACTCCCGTCTGCTGTGCTGAGTCGCCCTCGACCGCGCCTGCAAGATCGCCGTGCGACGCTCGCTCCCCGCGCCGCTCGAACACTGGAGCCTCACCCGCGACGAGATCTACAACGACATCCACGACGACTTCTGGAACCACAAGCGAAACGCGTTCATCCAACACCGAGGCAGCGACACCCTTGACGCCTCCAGCCTGCTGATGCCGCAGGTGGGATTCATCTCCCGGGAACGGGTGTGTCAACTTAACGGCTGATCTTGGTTGTTGAGTTGGTCAGTGGTTTGCTGGGGTAAGACGGCCCTCGAAGGCGATCTGGAAGGCGTTGAGCGGTGCCTTCCAACGCATGGTCCACCTCTTGCGGCCCGTCCCGGTGGGGTCCAGGCTCATCAGGGCCATGTACACGCACTTGAGGGCGGCGGTCTCGTTCGGGAAGTGCCCGCGGGCGCGGACGGCCTTGCGTATGCGCGCGTTGACCGATTCGATGGCGTTGGTGGAGCAGACGACCTTGCGGATCTCCACATCGAACGAGAGGAACGGGACGAACTCGCCCAGGCGTCCGACCACAGCTTCACGATCGCCGGGTACTTCTTTCCCCAGGATTCGGAGAACTCCATGAGCCGCTCCGTCGCGGCGTCCTCGGTCGGCGCGGTGTAGACGGGCTTGAGCGCCTTCGCGATCTTGTCCCAGTCCTGGCGGGCCGCGTACCTGAACGAGTTCCGGAGGAGGTGGATCACACAGGTCTGGACAATCGTTCGAGGCCAGACGGCCTCCACCGCGTCCGGCAGGCCCTTGAGCCCGTCGCAGACCAGCATGAGCACGTCCTCCAGGCCGCGGTTCTTCAGCTCGGTGAACACGTGCAGCCAGTACTTCGCGCCCTCACCGCCGTCGCCGGCCCAGATCCCGAGGATGTCGCGATGCCCCTCGACGGTCACCGCCATGACGACGTAGATCGGCCGGTTCGCCACCTGCCCGTCGCGCACCTTGACGTTGATAGCGTCCACGAACAGGACCGGATACACGCGGTCGAGCGGCCGGTCCTGCCATTCGGCCATGCCCTCCATCACCTTGTCGGTGATGTTCGAGATCGTCTGCTTGGACACCTCCGTCCCGTACACCTCGGCCAGGTGCGCGGCGATCTCGCCGTGCGTGAGCCCTTCGCGGACAGCGACAGCACCAGCTCGTCCACGCCGGTCAGGCGACGCTGCCTCTTCTTGACGATCTGCGGCTCGAAGGTGCCGGCCACGTCCCGTGGGACGCGTACCTCAACCGGGCCGACATCGGTCAGCACGGTCTTGGACCGGCTGCCGTTGCGGCTGTTACCGCTGTTCCGCCCAGCCGCCTCGTGCTTCTCGTAGCCGAGGTGGTCTGTGATCTCGCCCTCAGGGCGGACTCCAGTACCCGCTTGGTCAGCTGCTGCAACAGCCCACCCTCACCGGTCAGCTGGAGCCCTTCGCGGCGAGCCCGGTCCACCAGCATGGAAATCAGCTGGTCATCCGTCATCGCCCTGTCCGCTGCGGTCGGCAGATCTTCGACGGTGCCCTGCTCGGCGATGGTCTCGCTCATCTGGCGTCTCTCCCTTGATCAGCAGATCCGCCGTTAGTTGTACAGTCCCGATTAAAAAGAACTAGGGCCTGTTGTGAAAGTGGATCGTGTCAGACCTGCCTGGGATGTTCCGAGCATGGAGATGACAGTGCAGCTGACGATCGACTGCTCCGATCCGCAGAGAATGGTGACGTTCTGGACCGAGGCCCTGGGCTACGTGCCTGAGCCTCCGCCGGGCGGGCACGCCACGTGGCGTGCTTACTGGGCGGCGGTGGGGGTGCCCGAGGCAGAGTTGCCAGCCGGTGCCGGGGATGTTCCGGAGTCGATCATCGATCCCGCGGGACGTGGGCCGAGGGTGTGGTTCCAGCAGGTTCCGGAGCCGAAGGCCGCCAAGAACCGGTGGCACTTCGACCTGAAGGTCGGTGGGGGCCGTGACGTCCCACTGGACGTCCGCACACAGCGGGTCAAGGCTACGGTGGAGAGGCTGGTCGAAGCTGGTGCCACCGTGCTGCGGCTTAAGGATGAGCCGGACATGGGGCTCTATGCCGCCGCCATGCAGGACCCCGAGGGCAACGAATTCGACGTCATCTGAGGGTCGTTGCGACGGTGCTGGTCACAGCCATTCGTTGATGGCGGTGACCAGCACGGTCGCGTGGTAGCGGACAGCAAGTTTGTCGTACCTGGTGGCGACAGCACGGTGACGCTTGAGCCGGTTGATCCCGCACTCGACCGCATGCCGCTGCTTGTAGTCCTCCCTGTCGAACTCGGGAGGGCGTCCGCCTCGGCAGCCGAGTTTCTGGCGGTTGCGGACCTGATCCACCTTCTCCGGGATGGTGCACTTCACGCCGCGTCGGCGCAGGTAGGGGCGGTTCGCGCGGGAGTCGTACGCCCGGTCGGCCCGGACCCTGTCGGGCTTCGTACGGGGCGGCCAGGTCATAGCGGCGTGCTGGTGGGCGCGGGCGATGGTGGAGTCGACACTCACGTCCCACGTGATCAGGCCCTTTGCATCGGCCTCGGCCTGCAGTTGCGCGAAGATCCGTTTCCAGGTGCCGTCGCGCTGCCAGCGCCGGAACAAGTCGTAGGCCCGGTCCCACGGCCCGTACCGCTCCGGCAGGTCACGCCAGGGCGCCCCGGTCCGGGTCCGCCATCGTATGCCGTCGATCAGCTGCCGACGAGTCCAGGTCCGCGGACGGCCCGGCTTCCTGCCCACCGGCAGCAACGGCTCCAGTCGCTCCCACTGGCCGTTCGTCAGGTCACCACGTCCCACGGACCGTGATCATCTACGACCTTGATCCACTTTCGCAACAGACCCTAGTAGAGGACTCACTCGTCTACCGGTACCGCACCGATGGGGGGCCCAGGACGTGCTGGCCGGCACCGAGGGGACGTTTTGCATGTGCTCCTACTGGTACATCGACTGCCTCGCGCGCAGCGGCGACCCGGAGAACCTGGAGCAGGCGCGGCTGTTCTTCGACAAGATGCACAGCTACTCCAACCATCTCGGCCTGTACGCCGAGGAGTTGAACAAGGTCGGCCAATATCTCGGCAACTTCCCCCAGGCCTTCACGCACGTCGGGCTTGTCAACACCGCTTCTCGCTCGACCGTGCACAGTCCCGGCCCCGGGAGTGAGAGTGGTGTTTCAGCTCGTTCGACGGCTTCCCTCAGCCCCTCGGTCAGCTGGGTGTAGAGGCGGGCGTGAGTGCTCCGCCGCAGGAGCAGGCCCAGTGCATCGGCGATGTCGTATCCGGTCGAGTTCTGCACCCCTCCAGATTAGCGTGCACAGTGCACGCTTTTCCTGTACGGTAATAAGCGTGCACAGGGCACGCATCTTGGACTGACGCATGGCGGGTCACTCCCGCACCCGACCGAAGGAATCCCCATGAACCACACCGACGCCCACGCCGCCCTCACCGACCTGCTCCTCACCCCGGGCCTCGACCTCGACGAGGCCGCCGACCGGCACTTCGCCCCCGACTACCGCCAGCGCACCGACGGAAGCTGGGCGAATCGCACCGAGTTCCTCGCCCACATCGCCCACCTGCGCACGGTCGTCGCCGGCGGCTCGGTCGAGGTGCACGACGAACTCTCGTCCGGCGACCGCTACGCCGACCGCCACACGATGGAGGTCATCAAGACCGACGGCTCCACCGTCCGCATGGAGGTCTACCTCTTCGCCGAGTTCGCCCCCGACGGCCGCTTCCGCCGCATCGAGGAGACCACCCTCATGCTCGAAGGCGCCGACGCCGACCGGAACCTCGGCAGCGCCCGCTGAGCCACATCGCCCACCTGACGCCATGAGGCGGCCGTCCCTGTCCCAGCGCATCGGCGTGCCGCCGTCATGGCGCATCATCCGAAAAGCAGAGAGGAAGTGATTGTCATGCTCGACGTGCTCATCGCCGGGGCCGGCCCCGTGGGGCTCTGGCTCGCCGCGGAGTTGCGCCTGCACGGGGTGGAGGTGACCGTCGTGGAACGCCGGGCGGCACCGGACGGACGCTCGCGCGCGGTCGGCATGCAGGCCGGCACGCTGGACACCTTCGCCACCCGCGGCCTCGCGCAGCGGTTCATCGAACGCGGCACCCCGGTGCCGACCGGCCACTTCGGCGCGGCGACCACCCGGCTGGACTTCTCCACCATCGGGGCGGCGCACCCCTTCATGCTGGCGCTCGGTCAGTCCGTCACCGAACAGCTCCTGGAGGAGCACGCGGTCGCCGTGGGCGCCCGCGTGCTGCGCGGACAGGAGGTCGTCTCGCTCACCCAGGGGCCGGACGCCGTCGAGGTGGTGATCCGGGCCGACGGCACCCACCGGACCGTGCGGGCCCGCTGGGTGGTGGGCTGCGACGGCACCCGCAGCGCGGTGCGCCAGGCGGCCGGCATCGACTTCCCCGGTCAGGACACCACCCTGACCGGGTGGCTCGCCGACGTCGAACTCGACGATCCGCCCGCCGCGCCGCTCGCCGCCACCGGGCCGGCCGGTTCGTTCCTGGCGGCCCCGATCGGCGACGGCGTCCACCGACTGGCGGGCCTGTCCACGGCCACCATGCACCACGGCACCGGCGAACCACTGACCCTGGAGGAGGTGCGCGAGCAGACCCGCACGCTACTGGGACGGGACCTGGGCATCCGCAACCCCCGGTGGCTCTCGCGCTACGGCAACGCCACCCGCCAGGCCGCGCGGTACCGGGCCGGACGGGTACTGGTGGCCGGGGACGCGGCGCACATGTTCTTCCCGGCCGGCGGGCAGGGCATGAACCTCGGCATCCAGGACGCCACCAACCTGGGCTGGAAGCTGGCCGCCACCCTCCAGGGCCGGGCGCCCGACGGACTGCTCGACAGCTACGACAGGGAGCGCCGGCCGGCCGCCCGCGCCGTCATCGACAACACCCGCGCGCAGCTCGCCCTGTTCGCGGCGGCGAGCCCGGAGCAGATCGCGCTGCGCGAGGTCTGGTCCGCCGCGCTCACCGAACCGCAGACCAACCGCCAGTGGGCCCGCCGGATTGCCGGCTTCGACGACCCGCTCCCCGCCGACACCGCACCCGGCGCGCATCCGCTGAACGGCACGCGACTGGCCGGCCTCGCCCTGGACACAGCCGGCGTACCCACCGCCCACCCGCTGATGCACCACGGCCGACCACTGCTGCTGGACCTCGCCGGGACGCGGACACCGTGCCCCGCGGATGGCCTGGAGCAGCGGACAGGAAACGTCAACACCGAGACAGCGCATCCGATCTGGCGGGACGTCACCGCCGTCCTCATCCGGCCGGACGCCCGGATCGCCTGGGCCAGCACCGACACCGACCCGCAGCGCCGGGCCGCGGACTGCCTCACCACCCTGCGCACCCTGTGCCGCTGAACGCCGCTCGATGAGCCCACCCGCCGGCCCCGCTCGGCGCCCCTCTCGCACGGATCAGGCCGGATCAGCGCGCGGCGCCCCCAGCCTCCAGGCGAGGGCGCCCACGCGTGCATCGCAAGGCGGGAACCCCCGGGCGCCGGGCCGGACAACCCATGGACCCCGCAACGCTCGGCAGGCGCCTTTCTGTCGCAGGCATCACCGGGCAGCGCGCCGAGCCCCAAAGACCAGGCGTGCAGCACGGAGTGCGCGGTCACCCCCTCCACACGGGGCGTGCGGGGGAGCTCGGCCAGCAGCAGCGCCTCGCTGTCGGCTTGGTTCTCGGCGCGGACCGCGCAGGTGATCTCGGTGCTGCCGGAGGTGACACTCACCCAGGACGTGTCGGGGCGTCTGGCCAGCGCTTCGGCCACCGGGACCGCCGCGGCGGGCGCGCAGCGCACCCGCAGAAACCACACCACCGCGCTCAGCGCGGTCGGGTCGACCCCGCCGAGCACCCGAACCGCCCCGGCTGACCGCAACCGGGCGTACCGGCGGGCGATGGTGCGATCCGACACGCCGAGAACCCCGGCGATGGCGCTGGACGGGGCCCGAACGTCGATCCGGAGCGCATGCACGAGCTGCCGATCCAGCTCGTCGTAGTCGGATTCCACCGACATCACCCTACTCAAAGTCAAATACCGACGCGTTACGGCTTCGCCCACCTGAAGGCCTGGCGCATCCTGGCCAAGCTCCGCACCGAGCTGACAGACAGCCGACGGACGATCAAGACCACAGACTCCCGCCCGCGACCAGCACGAGCACCACAGCCGGGCGTCACGCCAGCCCCTCTGACCAGCACGTTCGAAGATGGCGAAGCTTCAATGACTGCTCTTCTTTTCTTTCGCGACACCCGAGCTTCGCGATTCGGGACTTGCGGTCCGATCCGTTTCCTCTGAGCGGACGTCAAGTCCGTTTCTGGCAACGGCCTCGTTCGGGTTGAGTGAGGAAGCCTTGGCGAGTGAGGCGTCCGAGGCGGCTGTGGGTGATGTATACGGACGCCTCGTCGGTGGGCATGCCGAGGAGTTCGTGCGGCTCGCGGGCTCGGAACACCTGATTGGGGTGCTGGTTGAAGGCGTTCACGATGGCCGCCGCGCTGCCCTGCATGCGGCGGATGCCTGCGGCGGCTTGCTGCTGCCACCGGCCGAGCCGGTCGCCGGCCACGGTCCGGATGGCGTCGGTGGCCGCAAGCGGCGTGCCGCCCGGCCGGGCGGGCGTTCGAGCCGGTCGTCGAGGGGATGGCGATGCGGAGCTGTCAGCCGGCCGCCGGGGTGATCTCATACATCCCGGGGCCGTCCAGGTAGCGCACCGTGTTGAGGTCGCGTTGCAGGACGGCGTCCACCGGGTGGCTGAGCGTCAGGGTGGCCGGGTATTCGCGGTCGTAGGTCGTCGCGGTGATCGCGTCGCCGGGCCTCACCAGCAGGGTGAGGGAGTGGAAGCTCGCCAGCTGTTTGAGCCGGTCCAGCGCGCGGTAGCCCCGCAGCCGTCCCGAAGCCGGAGCGACCAGCGCAGCCCAGGCGAACGCATGCCGCCGCTGGTAGGGCCGGCCCGCCCGGGCGTGGAACCGCTCGGGCCGGACGTAGGCGTCGACGGTCCACTCCAGTTGGCCCTCGCCCAGAGCCTCGGCCGTGTAGTAGGGCAGTCCTGAAACGCGGGCGCCCACCTCGACCAGCCGCGGGCCGTCCGGGGTCAGCTTGATCTCCAGGTGCGCCGCGCCGTACCGGATGCCGAGGGCGTCCAGCACCCGGCGACCGTAGTCGAAGAGCTCGCCGACCGGCTGTTCGTCGGAGCACAGCAGCACCTGCGCGGTCACCAGGTCCCGCACCCCGTTGGTCTCGATCCGCTCGGTGCGCCAGGCGTCGGTCAGCTGGTGCACACCCGCGCAACTGACCGTGTTCACGATGTACTCGGCGCCCACCAGGTACTCCTGGGCGACGACCTCGGTGATCGGCTCGCCCAGCACCACGCGGCGGTCGCGCAGCCCGCGCAGCGCGGCGACCGAGTCCTGCGGCAGGTCGCAGAACGACACGCCGTCACCCCAGTAGCCGCGCAGGGGTTTGACGACCACGGTCCCGCCCAACTCCTCGTGCCAGGCCAGCAGTTCGGCTTCGTCACCGGTTCGCAGCTGCCGCATGCCGGGGACACCGTGAGCCTTGATCGTTTCGATCTGCACGTACTTGTCGCGCCGCGCGCTGCTCAGGGGCGTGCCGTTGGAGGCCAGCCCGAGCCGCTCCGAGAGGGCGTCGGCGAGCTCCACACCGGTCTCCCGGCCAGGCAGGACCGCGACCGGCCCCAGCTCTGAGAGCCGTGCAGCCAGGACGTCCAACTCGCCGTCGTGGAGCAGCACATGACCGAAGGACCGGTCGTCCACCGGATCGACTCCGACCGGAGGTGCGGGCGTGCTCCGGACCTGGATCACTTCGCCGCCCACCGCGCCGAACGCGCCGGTGAACCCGAAGGACGTGCCGAACGCGTCGACGACCGCGACACGGAATGCTGACATCGGTTGCCTGCCTACTGGTCGGCCGGAGCGGAGCCGGGGTGAGCGAGATCGGCGCGAAGAGCGAGGAGCCGGTACACCGCATTGGTGAGGACGTGCCGGACGCTGAATCCCGACGTGCCGGGGTCCCGGCCGTCCAGGATGTCGTGTTCGCCGCCCTGCTCGCGGATGTCGCGACGGGTCAGCCCGGTCCGCTCCGCGAACGCCTCGGGGAGCGCGTGCCGGGTGACGCCCAGGTGCGCCATCCGGAAGTCCACGAACTTGTCGATCACCCTGACCAACCGGTCGCGGCCCGCGCGGTCGAGCACCAGCCGTCCGTCCCGCAGCCGCTGGGACACGTTCGCCCCGCGGATGGAGTCGCCGCGCCACCGTGCGATGACGGGCCGGGACCACGAGGGGAAGTAGGACATCGACTGGTCCAGGAAGATGCCGTACCCCTTCGACGGCGGCAGCAGGGCCAGTTCGAGGAGGTGGACACTGGGCATGAACGCACCGCTCGCGCCGCGCGGTCCGCCGGGATGGCCCATGTGGTAAGGGCGGAACCGGTTGAACGCCTGCTGTGACAGCTTGCGGTACCTGGCCATGTACCGCGTGAACTCCGCAAGGGACTCGACGACGTCGTCCAGGACCGCGGCCGGTCGGGCGGCGGCCGCCGGCAGGACCAGCGAGCGCAGGCCGTAGGCGGCCGATTTGGCCCATGGTTCGGAGAGGTGGTGGCCGAGGTAGAAGTCCCGTTCGAGAGCGGCGTCCCGGCCTGCGGAGAACACCCGGATGTCCCCACTGCGCCGGTATTCCTCGCAGTTGACGTCGATCAGGAGTTCATAGCTCAGATGGGGATCCAGGGCGGGGAACCTGGTGCACTGGGCGGATATCAGCTCGGTCAGGGCGCGGGGTGCCGCCTTCGGCCCCGCGGGCGCGTAGCCGCTGAGCAGGAAGAGCAGATCGAGCTGGAGGAGGCGCGCGGTCCGCTCGTCGTCCTCGGAGTGGAGCCGTGGAGCGAGGTTCCGAAGCATCTGCTCGTGAATGTCCGCGAGTTGATCGTAAGTCAGGCGCTCGGAGGAGAGGTCGCCGAGGGCGGCGGGGAGGCTGCGCAGGACGTATTCGCGCAGCGGCGAGCCCGAGTGGCCAGGGGCGGGAGAGGTGTGCTGCCGGGGGTGTGCGACACCCTCGAAGAGCTGGCTGCTGTTCACGTCTGCTCCTTGCCGGCTGCCGCGACCGGCCGTGACGGCACTGGGGTTGGTGTTGCTCGGAGGCCCGGCTGACCGCCGGGGCCCGTACCGGCGGCGCCGAGGCCGCGCGGGCACCGGTGGCTCACTGCCCCGCCGGGAAGTCGGCGGCGCCGCTCGCCCCGGCCCATTTCCGCGTCTCCTCCGCGCGCGCCGCACCAGCGGCCAGGGCGGCGGTCACGGCCTGGGCGCCGAGCAGCAGCCGGCGTGGCGGGTCGTCGTGGCCGATGACATCGATGACCACTCGGGCGGCGCGGGCCGGGTCGCCGGGCTGCGTGCCGTTGTTCTCCCGCCGGTACCGGTTCATGGCGCCGACGGTCTCCTCGTAGTCGGGCCCCACCGGATGTAGCTCCATGGACGAGCCCTGCCAGTCCGTCCGGAAGGCTCCGGGCTCGATGATGACCACCTTCACCCCGAACGGTGCGACCTCGCCGGCCAGTACCTCGGAGAAGCCCTCGACGGCGAACTTCGCGCTCTGGTAGGCACCCATGCCCGGGGTGCCGCCGACCCGGCCGCCCAGGGACGAGAACTGCACGAACACTCCCGACCGCTGCTCGCGCAGCACCGGCAGCGCGGCCCGGGTGACGTTGACGACCCCGAAGAAGTTCGCCTCGAACTGCTCGCGGAAGTCCTTGTCCGTCATCTCCTCGATCGGGCCGCTGTTGGCGTACCCGGCGTTGTTCACCACCACGTCGAGCCGCCCGAACGCCGCGACCGCGCCCTCCACCGCGACACGGGCCGCAGCCGCGTCGGTCACGTCCAAGGCCGTGGTGCGGACCCTCGCCCCGTAGCGGGAGACCAGGTCCGCCAGTTGCTCCGGCCGCCGAGCCGTCGCCAGGACCTGGTCCCCGCTCTCCAGAACCGCTTCGGTCAGGCACCGCCCGAAGCCCCGGGACGCGCCGGTGATCAACCACGTGCGAGTCATGTCAAGCCCCTTGTGCTCTGTCGTGAGACCCATCGGTCATCACTGTCGTGTGCGGTACATCCCTCGCACATCAGTCATATGACGCTGAGTCCGCGATGGTGGCCGGGCCAAGGGGCCGAACCCGTGCGGCTCGGCCGGTGCTGCTCGACCATCCGGCCGGGCCGGCGGGGCGATACTGGGCCATGACGAAGGACGCCGCCTTTGAGGAACCGGCGCGCCTCGCTGCCGAAGGCACGGAGCCGCGGGTGCGGGCCGGTTCTAACGTCGACGGCTCACACCGCGGGGGCCGCGGTCTCCTGTAGCGTGCCGTCGGCCAGCCGGAGCCAGCGGTTCACCCCGATCTCGGCGAGGAAGCGCTCGTCGTGACTGACCACCAGGAAGGCGCCCTGGTAGGAGTGCAGGGTGCTCTCCAGCTGACCCGCGCTGACCAGGTCGAGGTTGTTGGTCGGCTCGTCGAGCAGCAGCAGGTGCGGGGCCGGCTCCGCGCACAGCACGCAGGCCAGGGTGGCGCGCAGTCGCTCGCCGCCGGAGAGGACCCCGACCGGCAGGTGGGCGCGGGCGCCGCGGAACAGGAAGCGGGCGAGCAGGTTCATCCGCTCCGTCTCGGGCCGCGAGGGGGCGAACGCGGCGAAGTTCTCCGCCACGGTGCGGTCGAGGTCCAGCAGGTCCAGGCGCTGCGAGAGGTAGGCGATCCGCCCGTTGTTGCGCGTGATCTCCCCGCCGTCCGGGGCGAGTTCGCCGGTGACCAGGCGCAGCAGGGTGCTCTTTCCGGCGCCGTTGGGACCGGTCAGGGCGATCCGCTCGGGGCCGCGGATGTTCAGGTCGACGCCGCCGTCGGCGAACACCGGCCGGCCGGCGTGGTGCACCTGTAGCCCCTGGCCGAGGAAGAGATTGCGCCCGGCGGGAACCTGGGTGTCGGGCAGGTCCAGGGAGAGGCGCTGCTCCTCGCGCAGGGCGCGGCCGGCCTCGTCGAGCCGGGCCTTGGCCTCGCTGACCCGGGCGGCGTGCATCTGCCCGGCGCGGCCCGCGGACTCCTGGGCGCCGCGCTTCATATTCCCGGCGAAGATGCGGGGCAGGCCGGCGTTCTTGAGGTTGCGGGCGGCGTTGCTCTGGCGGCGTTCGGCGCGTTCGCGGGCCTGCTGCATCTCCCGCTTCTCCCGCTTGAGTTCCTGCTCGGCGTTGCGGACGTTCTTCTCGGCGACCTCCTGCTCGGCCCGGACGGCGTCCTCGTACGCGGTGAAGTTTCCGCCGTAGAAGAACAGTTCACCGTTGCCAAGTTCGGCGATGGACTGCATGCGGTCCAGCAGTGCGCGGTCGTGGCTGACCACCAGCAGGCAGCCGTTGAAGTCCGTCAATACGTCGTAGAGCTTGTGTCGGGCCTGCGCGTCGAGGTTGTTGGTCGGTTCGTCGAGCAGCAGCACGTCGGGGCGCTTGAGCAGTTGGGCGGCGAGGCCGAGGGAGACGATCTGGCCGCCGCTGAGCGTGTGCAGGCCGCGGTCCAGGGTGAGGTCGGTCAGGCCGAGACGGTCGAGCTGGGCGCGGGTGCGCTCCTCGATGTCCCAGTCGTCGCCGATGGTGGTGAAGTGCCGCTCGTCGACGTCCCCGGACTCGACGGCGTCGATGGCCCGGATGATCCCGGCGACGTCCAGCACCTCGGCGACGGTGAGGTCGGAGCTCAGGGGCAGGCTCTGGCGGAGGTGGCCGAGCCGGCCGGCGACCGTCACCGCGCCGGTCGCGGGCGTGAGTTCACCGGCGATCAGCTTGAGCAGGGTGCTCTTGCCGGAGCCGTTGGGGGCGACCAGGCCGGTACGGCCGGTGGGGATCGTGAAGGACAGGTCGTGCAAGACCGGGGTGTCGTCGGGCCAGGCGAAGGAGATGTTGGAGCAGACGACGGCAGCGTCGGACATGGAGATGACCTCGAAGAAGAGTGAGGGCAGGAGGGTGGACCTCTGCCCTGGGAAGGCACGGGAAAAGGGGTACGACGAAACGGGCCAGCTCGGCGGCGCTGCTGAAGCACCGGCCGGTGGCCGTCAGATCCGGATCTCACCCGGAGATGTCGTCGTCACCCGCCACGTCTGCCACTCCTCGATCACACGAATACAGGTCACATCGAATGTAGCAGCGATCGCGCGTCGCCGCGGGTCGGGCAGGTGTGCCTCGGTGGCTGTCGATCGAGAACTGTCGTTCGCGGCAACCGTTGTTGAGCCATATGACTGATGCTCTGATCATCACTGATACTGAACAGTTGCACCGGCGCCCCACGCCCTGCTGGCGGAGCGGGTCGCAGTCTGAACAGGGGTGCCGACGAACAGCCGATGAGTCGATCGACAGGAGAGTGTCTACATGAGCAGGTCGGACATCCGTTTCGAGAGTGCCGGCATCGAGATCGCCGCGCACCTGTACATCCCCGACACCCCGGCGCCGGGGCCGCGCCCGGCCCTGGTGGTCGGCCACCCGGGGACGGGGGTGAAGGAGCAGACGTCCGGCACGTACGCGCGGCGGATGGCCGACCACGGGTTCGTCACCCTGGCGTTCGACGCGGCCCACCAGGGGGAGTCGGGGGGACTGCCGCGCGGGCTGGAGGACCCGGCTCAGCGGGTGGAGGACTTCAAGGCCGCCGTGTCGTACCTGGTCACCCGTGAGGACGTCGACGCGGAGCGGATCGGCCTGCTCGGCATCTGCGCGTCCGGCGGATACTCGCTGGCCGCCACCGGCGGTGATCACCGGGTCCGGGCGGTGGCGACCGTGTGCACCGCCGACCCCTCCCGCCAGTTCCGGCTCGGTGCCGACGGCGGCCAGGACCCGGCTGTCTTCCAGGCGCTGCTGGGCGCGGCCGCCTCGGCCCGCACTGCCGGCGCCCGTGGCCAGGATCCCGGCGTCATGACGATGTTCCCGCAGACCGCCGAGCAGGCGGGCGCGCTCGGCGGCGAGCACGGTGTCGAGGGATTCGAGTACTACTGCACCTCGCGCGGCGAGCACGAGCGGTCCGCGAAGTTCCTGGCCTGGGAGAGCATCGACCGGCTGGCCTCCTACGACGCGTTTTTCGCCGTCCCGCTGATCGGCCCCCGCCCGATGCTTCAGATCGTCGGCGAGCGCGCCGTCACCTCCTGGATGGCCGTCGAGGCCCACCAACGCGCCACCGGGCCGAAGGAGTTGCACTGGATCGAAGGCGCGAGCCACGTCGACCTCTACGACAAGAAGGAGTACATCGACCCGGCCGTCGGCAAACTGGCCGACTTCTTCACCACCCACCTCGGCGCCACGAGCCGACCGATGGCGGTGGGGGCTCACACCTCGCGGCCGCCGCGCTCGTAGGTCAGGTCTCTTCGTCCACTGGAACGAGGACGACAAGGGCGGCCACTTCGCCGCCTGGGAGCAGTCGCAGCCGGCGACCCGGCGTTGACCACCTCCGAGCGCAGCGTTGTCCGCGCTCCCCGGGAAATGCTTAGCGCGAAGCTCCTTGCCCGCGCCGGACTCGGCCCGCAACGCGCGAGCTCTGTCCGCGTGCAGGCCGGCCAGGCCGTCCATCGAGGAGAGGTGGCGCCAGGGGTGTGGAATCCGTGCGGCTCAGCCGGCCTGCTGTTCGTAGGATGGGTGGAAGCTCCTCCGGGAGGAACTCGTCCCGGAGGTGACATGCCGCAACACGCGAAACACCAGTTGCTCGGGCGGAACCGGGAGCTGGAGGCGCTGGTCCGCCTGCTGCGCGAGGTGCGCGAAGGACACAGTCGGGTGGTGGTTCTGCGCGGTGAGGCCGGCGTGGGCAAGTCGGCGCTGCTCGACCATCTGGCCGGGCAGGCGGCGCAGATGCAGGTCGTACGCGCGGTCGGTGTCGAAGCCGAGTCTGAGTTCGCGTATTCGGCCTTGCAACGCCTGTGCGCTCCGCTGTTGTCGCAGCTGGATCGACTCCCGTCGGTGCAGCAGGACGCGCTGCGTGTCGCGTTCGGCCTGAGCGCGGGGAACCCGCCCGAGATGCTGCTGGTCGGGATGGCGATCCTCGGTCTCTTCGCCGAGGCGGCGGCCCGGACCCCGCTGGTATGCCTGGTCGACGACGTGCAATGGCTGGACCTGATGTCCCGACGGATCCTGGCGTTCGTCGGGCGTCGGCTGGACGCCGAGTCGGTGGCGTTGGTGTTCGCCGAGCGGATCACCGACGGAGAGAAGGAGGATGAGGGCTTTTCCGGTCTGCCGGAACTTCCCCTGCGCGGGCTGGCCGACGTCGACGCCCGGGTGCTGCTCGACAGCGTGCTGCCGGGGCCGGTCGACGCTCGCGTGCGGGACCGGATCGTCGCCGAGACCGGTGGGAATCCGCTCGCCCTGCTGGAGTTGCCCCGGGGTCTGTCACCGGTGGAATTGGCGTTCGGCTTCGGAGGGCCCGGCGCCGGCCCGGTGGCGACCCGGGTCGAGGACGGATTCCGTCGGCGCGTCGATGCGTTGCCGACCGATGCCCGGTCCCTGCTGCTGGTCGCGGCGGTTGAACCGGTCGGTGACGGGCCGCTGTTGTGGGATGCCCTGCGTCTGCTGGGCATCGGGCTGGAGGCCGCGGCAGTGGCCGAGGCCGCAGGCCTGATCACCCTGGGAGCCTCGGTGCGGTTCCGGCACCCGCTGGTGCGTTCGGCCGTCTGGCGTGGCGCGGATTCCGCCACGCTGCGCGCGGCGCACCGCGTCCTGGCCCAGGCCATTGACGCCCGGCGCGACCCCGACCGGCGGGCCTGGCACCAGGCCCACGCCGCGGTCGGGCCGGACGAGGAGGTCGCCGCCGCGCTGGAGCGCTCCGCCGACCGGGCCCTGGCGCGCGGCGGCCGGGCCGCCGCCGCCTCCTTCCTGGAACGTGCCGCCGCGCTCACCCCCGACCCGAAGCAGCGGGCGCGGCGCGCGCTGGCGGCCGCGGAGGCCCACCTCGCCGCGGGCGTGCCGGCTCGGGTGCCCGACCTGCTCGCCGCCGCCGAGCTGGGGCCGCTGGACCGGCTGCAGCAGGCCAACGCCAGCCGGCTGCGGGCCAAGGTGTCGTCCATGACCGGCTCGGGGCCGGGCGCGGTGCAGCCGCTGCTCGACGCGGCGGGCCGGCTCAGGGACCTCGACCCGGCCGTCGCACGGAAGACCTACCTCGACGCGTTCAGCGCGGCCATTCGGGCCGGCCGGCACGACGAAGGCGGACTGCGGCGGGTCGCCGACGCCGCTCGCGACCTGATACCCGGCGACGAGCCGGCGGGAGTCTTCCTTCGTGCCCTGGTCGTGTGGACCACGGACGGGCCGGTCGCCGCCTTCCCGCTGCTGGCGCGGGCGCTGCGCTCCCTCACCGAGGAGGAGGACCCGTCTGTCCTGTGGGCGGCCGCGAACGCCGCCGCGGAGCTGGGCGATCTCCGGGCCTGGCTGGACGTCACCGATCGGGCGGCCCGCTTCGCCCGGACGACCGGAACGCTGTCGATCCTCTCGATGGTGCTGCCCTACCGGGCGGCCGCGCTGGGCTATGCGGGGCGTTTCTCCGAAGCCGGGGACCTGCTGGCCGAGGCCGCGGCCGTTGAGAAGGCCACCGGCGTGGCTCCGCGCATGACGGCCCTGATCGGCGCGTATCGGGGACGGGAGCGACCGGCCCTGGAACTGATCGAGGCGATGGAACGGGACGGTGAGCAGCCCGCCCTGGGACGGCTCACCGGCATGGCGGCGTGTGTGCGGGCCGTGCTCCACAACGGCCTGGGCAACTATCCGCTCGCCATGGAAGCGGCGCTCCGGAGCATGGAGTACCAGGACCTCAACGTGCATTTCTGGGCGAGCAGCGAGCTGGTCGAGGCCGCGACCCGGGCCGGCCACCCGGCGGTGGCGGCCCGAGCGCGCGATCGGCTGGCCGACTGGGCCCTGGCCGGCACGCCCTGGGCCCTGGGTGCGCAGGCTGTCGCCGATGCTCTGACCGGAGCATCCGAGCAGGCCGAAGACCACTATCGCGAGGCCGTCGACCACTTCGGCCGGGGCGGGCTCGGCGTGTTCGAGGTCCGGGCCCGGCTGCTGTTCGGTGAGTGGCTGCGCCGCCAGAACCGGCGCGCGCAGGCCCGTACCGAGCTGCGGGCGGCGTACGAGGCGGCCGCGGAAACGGGTATGGAGGCGTTCGCGGAGCGGGCCCGGCGAGAGCTGATCGCCACCGGTGAGACGGTCCGCAAGCGGACCGTCGGCGCGCCGGTCCTGACCCCGCAGGAGGCGCAGATCGCCCGCCTCGCGGCCGCCGGGCACGCGAACGCGGAGATCGGCGCGCAGTTGTTCCTCAGCCCTCGCACGGTCGAGTGGCACCTGCGCAAGGTCTTCGCCAAGCTGGGGATCTCCTCCCGTCGCGAGATCGACGGTGCTTTGTCCGAGCGGTGATCGCCGTGGTCCGGCGGATCGGTGGGACGACTGCGGCAGCACGGTGCGCAACTCCTGCCGTGAGCTGATGCGGAGTTCGGTGAACACCTTGCGCAGATGCCACTCGACCGCAGGGGCGCTGAGGTAGACCTCGGCTCCGATCTCCGCGTTCGACCGGCCGACCCGTGCGCGCCTGGCGATCCCTCGGAGGCCTCTCGGCCGCGGACCGGTGCCCCGCTGCCCACGAACAGGGCATCTGCCAGCAGCGCGCCGACCGCGCCGTAGACGGCTGATGGCCAGTCAGTGGGTCGCGCGAGCCGCCTCCTTGATGACGTCGGCCACCAGGTCGGGGCGGGACATCGCGACGGAGTGCGATGCGGCGACCTCGGTGGTGTGTGCGTGGGCGCGTTCGGCCATGAACCGCTGTGCGGCGGCCGGGATGTTGAGGTCTTCGGTGGTGACGATGTCCCAGCTGGGGACGGTCTGCCAGGCGGCGGCGGTGGCCTTCTCCTCCAGCGCGGCCCGGGCGATGGGCCGCTGCGTCACGGCTGCCAGCGCGGCCCGGTCGGCGGGGACGTCGGCGGCGAACTGGGCTCGGAACTTGTCCTGCTGGATGTACAGGTCAGTGCCGGTGCTGCCGTCGGTGTTGGTGAACGGCACCGGGTCCAGCGTGCCGGACAGGGTCGAACCGGGGAACTGGTTGGTCAGTTTCAGCGCGGACTCGCCCGGTGCGGGCAGGAACGCGGCGACGTACACGAGGGCCTTGACCCGCGGCTCACCGACGGCGGCCTCACTGATGACCGAGCCTCCGTAGGAGTGGCCGACCAGGACGACGGGGCCCTTGATGTGGTCGACGAGGCTGCGCAGCGCGGCGGCGTCGGAAGCCGGGCCGCGTAGCGGGTTGGCGGCGGCCACCACCGGGTAGCCGTCGCGGCGCAGCTTGGCGATGACGCCGTCCCAGCTGGAGCCGTCGGCGAACGCGCCGTGCTCCAGGATGACGGTCGGCTTCGGGGCCCGGTCGGCCGCCGAGTCCGGGGTCGCGGCGTTCGCGGTTCCGGCGACGGCGATCGCGCCGACCCCGGCGGCGGCTCCGGCGATGAATCGGCGCAGGCGGCCGTTCTCAATGCTGAACATGAAAACACTCCAGGGGATTTGAACAGTGTGGCGGATCCGGCGGTCCTCACTGTCGCCCTCGGTCCGTTCCCGACGCATCGGTCATGTGACTTCACGCTTCCGGCCCTTCTGAGCCTTCGAGCCGCCGCGACGACTAGGCGTCAGATGACTGATGTGCCGTCACCGGCGGGGCGGACACAGTGATGGTGCCATCCCCCCGATTCCGAGGAGAGATCATGAAAAGGCCTTTCCTGGTCCTGGTCGCGGCGAGTCTCCCCTTGGTCGCCGCCGTGGCCGTCTCCGCGCCGGTGAACGCGTCGGCGGACCTCGCCCGTACCGCGAACGCCGCCGCCACCGACCCCTTGTCCTTCACCTGTTCCCCGTCCGCGCTGCCGGCCCCGGCGGGCACCGCGGTGGAGTCGGGTCCGTCCCCGGTCGGGGGCGGACCCGAACACTCCCACATCGATCATCCGGTGCCGGGTCATGCCTGACCCGCTGCGCTCAGAGACCCAAGTCCGCTGCCAGGCAGGAGAACCTGATCGCCAGCGCGTCGGGGTCAAGGGTGTCCGCCGCCGGACACGTCGGCAGCACCGCCTTCTCTTCGACCATGTCCTCGAAGGCGACGCGTTCCGGGAGCGCGCCGAATCGGGCCTTGCGGATCGCCGCCGCCTGCTCGTGGGCGTTCGGATCACTCACTTCCGCACCTCCAAGTGGTCGACACGCTCGCGGGTCACAGGTGGTCGGCGTCCACCACGGCCTGGGCGAACGCCGCCGGCGCCTCCTGCGGCGCGTTGTGGCCGATGCCGGGGAGCACGCGGTGCTCGTACCGGCCGGTGAAGAACTTCCGGTACCCGGTGCCGTCGGTCGTGGGCAGGAACGGGTCGAGGGCGGGGTCCAGGGCGATGGTCGGCACCGTGATGGCCGGCCGGGCCGCGAGCAGCTGCTCGTAGCGGTCGTAGCGACGCTCGCCGTCGGCCAGGCCCAGGCGCCAGCGGTAGTTGTGGATCACGATGGCGGCGTAGTCGGGGTTCTCGAACGCCGCGGCGGTGCGCTCGAAGGTGGCGTCGTCGAACTTCCAGGTCGGGGAGACCTCGTCCCACACCAGCCGGCACAGGTCGTGCCGGTACTGCTTGGTCTCCATGGCGACGCGGCCCCGGTCGGTGGCGAAGTAGTACTGGTACCACCAGGTGTGCTCGGCCTTCGGCGGCAGCGGGTTCTGCTGCGCAGGGATGTTGACGATGAGGTAACCGCTCACCGCCACCAGGGCCTTGACCCGCTCGGGCCACAGTGCCGCGACGGTGCCGGCGGCCCGCGAGCCCCAGTCGAAGCCGGCCAGTACGGCCTTGTGGATCTTCAGGGCGTCCATCAGGGCGATGACGTCGAGGGCGATCGCGGACTGCTGCCCGGTGCGGACGGTCGTGGGGGACAGGAAGTTCGTGGTGCCGTGGCCCCGCAGGTACGGCACGATCACCCGGTAGCCGGCGTCCGCCAGCAGTGGCGCCACATCGACGAAGCCGTGGATGTCGTAGGGCCAGCCGTGCAGGCAGATGACCACGGGTCCGTGCTTCGGCCCGGCCTCGGCGTAGCCGACGTCGAGCACGCCGGCCCGGACCCGCTTCAGCTCGGTGAACGTGGTGTGCGTGCCCGGGGCGATAGCCGGGATGACCGGGGTCGGGCGGCCGGGCCGGTCGGAACCGGCGGCGAAGGCGGCGGGCGCGGTCGATGCCGCGCCGACCGACACGGCCGTGGCCCCCACGCCGAGACCGACCGCCTTGGTGAAGGTACGCCTGTTGATCATGTCTGATCCTTCCCGGAGACTCGTTGATGCCTCCACTGTTCTTCGGCCACCGGCCCGACACATCAGTCACATGACGTCAAGACGCGCGAAGCCGCTCGCGGACGCACGAAGGACCTGCCGGGCCGCCACATTCAGTCATTCGACTGTGTCCGCCGAGCGGCCGCTCGGTGATCCTCGAAGGAGCGCCGCGATGCCGGCGGAGCGTCGTGTGTGCCAAATCGGAAGGTCCGACCGTGAAGCAAACCCCCGTCATCCTCATCCACGGTGCGTGGTTCCACAGATCCTCCTGGGAGGGCTGGGCCGAACGGTTCACCTCGCACGGTTACGCGGTGTGCGTCCCGGGCTGGCCCGGTGAGGCCCCCACCGCCGAGCAGGTCCGCCGCGATCCCGGCCCGCTGTGTGACCTCGGGCTCACCGCGCTCACCGCCCACTACGAGACGATCGTGCGCACCTTCGACAACCCGCCGGTCCTCATCGGGCATTCGGCCGGCGGCCTCATCGCCCAGCACCTCCTCGGAGCCGACCTCGGCCGCGCCGCCGTCGCCCTCGCGCCGCTTCAGGCCGGCGGTGTGCCGCTGGACGACGGCCGGCCCCGGCCTTGGTCGCCGAGACCGGCCGGCTCGACCCGGCACCCGGGCTTCGAGCAGCCGCCGCGCGCCCGCTTCCGGCACGTCGTGGCCAACACGGTCGGAGCGGAGGAGGCGACGAAGCTCTTCGACCGGTACGCCGTGCCGGCCCCGCTCCGGCTGCTCGCGGATCTCGGACTCGATCGCACCCCCGCCGGCCCGGCCGGTGCCGTCGTGGACACGGCCAACACGGCGCGCGGACCGCTCCTGCTCGTGTCCGGCCAGGAGGACCGGCTGGTCCCGGACGCCGTGACCCGCTCGGCCTACAAGCGCTACGGCGACTCGTCCGCGGTGACCGATCTGAAGCAGTTCGCCGATCGAGGGCACTCACTGGTGTTCGACAGCGGCTGGCGCTCGGTCGCCGACCACGCCCTCGCCTGGCTGGCCGCCAACGGCGTCGTGGCCGTGGCCACACCGGGCTGAGCGCGGGCGTCAGACCTGCCCGCGTCGGTCCGGTTCAGTGTGCGTCGGTGCGGCTCAGCGCGTCGCGCAGCGCCGCCCGGGCCGTGATGCCCAGCTTGGGGAAGATGCGGTACAGGTGCGAGCTGACGGTACGCGGCGACAGGTGCATCCGCTCGCCGATCTCCTTGTTCGTCAGGCCGCTGGCGGCCAGGTTGGCGATCCGGCGTTCCTGCCAGGTCAGCGAGGCCAGGTTCAGCGTCGAGGCGCGGGCCGGGATCCCGGTGGCGCGCAGTTCGGTCCGGGCTCGCTCGGTCCAGCCGGCCGCGCCCAGCCGCTCGAACGCCTCGGCCGCCGGGACGAGGTGCTGCCGCGCCGCCGCCGGGCCCTGGACGTGGCGCACCCGGATGCCGTGCGCCAGCCGGATCCGGGCCAGCTCGAACGGGAAACGGGCGGCGTCCGGGTGGGATTCGGCCCGCGCGAACATCTTGGCGGCCTCCCGCTCGTTCTCGGCGGTCATCGCCAGCGCGCCGTAGGTGATCAGCCCCAGGCGGGGTGACACGCGCGGCAGGCCGGCGTCGCGGGCAGCGAGGGCGTGCGCCCGGGCCTGCTCGACGCGTCCGGTGTGCTGGGCGGCTTCGACGAGATCGAGCAGGGTACGCGAGGCCTGGTAGGCGTAGGGCCGGAACGTGCCCGGCTGCGTGATGCCGATGGCGTAGAGGTACGCGGTCTCGTAGTCGCCGGAGCTCAGCGCGGCGATCGCGCCGGCGGCGTCGGCGACCTGGGTCAGGAACCCCAGTCCGCGCGGGCGGGCCCAGGCGTCCACCTCGGCCTGGAGGTCCAGGGCCCTACTGACCTGTCCGCGCAGCGCCGCCAGCTGGGCCAGGTAGGCGCGGCTCTGGGCGGCGAACAGGTGGTGGCCGTGCTCGGCCGCCAGGTCCAGGCCGCGCTGTCCGGTGTCCTCCGCCTCGGCCCATTCGCCGACCGCCATCTGGTCGAGCATGATCAGGTGAAGCATGACCATGCCGGTGGCCACGGCCCCGGTCTCCAGCTCGCGGTCCACGACGCGCTGAAGGTGCGGACGGTATTGGCTCAGGACGTCAAGGTGGTACGCGGTCGCGCCCAACCGCGTGACGTCCCAGGGCTCCAGATCCGGCAGGTTCGCGGCGGCCTGTCGCACCGGCCCGGCCCAGCCGGCCCCGTGCCTGGTCACATCGCTCCACGTGCCGCTGTAGAGACGCGAGCGTTCGGTGACGAGGCTGCCCATGGAGGCGAGGAGTTCGTGCGTGCTCTCCCAGGCCGTGCGGTCCCCGCTGTACTGACTGATCGCCAGGAGAAGGATCACCAGCCGGGTGAGGACCTCCTCGGGTTCGGCTCCGCCGACAGTCGACACAGCGGCCGGCCCACCGTCCCGCAGCTTCTCGATCGCGGCCGAGACCTGTCGGTGGGTGGAGCGGACGTCCCCGTCCTGGTAGAGCGCTTGGTAAGCGGCCGCCAGCACCGAGGCCGGCGACTGCGTCGATCCGGATGCGAGGTCCGCCTGGACCAGCCGGTGTGCCTGGCCGAGGCGGGCGGCGTGACCGGCGACGAAGGCCGCGTCGGCCAGCCGCCGGGACCGGTCGGTGTGGTTCTCGCTGAGCTCGGCGGCCCGGGTCAGCCAGGTCACGGCCGCCAGCGCGCCGCCGCGCCGGGTCGCCGACTCGGCCGCCGCCTCCAGGATGACGGCGACGTCCTCGTCCGGATCGACCGTTGCCGCTGCCAGGTGCGTCGCCCGGCGTTCGAGGTTCTCACGATGAACCTGTGCCAGCGCCAGATGCGCGGCGCGGCGCTGGTTGGGAGTAGCCATCCGCACGACGGCGGAACGCACGAGCGGGTGGCGGAAGACGAAATCGCCGGTGGCCACCTTGATGTCCAGCAGCCCGGCGGCCACTGCCGCGTCGGCGTCGCGCATGCCGTAGCGAGTGCCGGGGAGGGCGTCGGCGCCGCTCGGGGTCCCGGCGCCGTCGAGCGCGCCCATCAGCAGCTCGGCCCGCACCCGCTCGTCGAGGGCTGCGATGCGGGTGCCGAACACCCGTTGCAGCCGCCGGGGCAACGGCACGCCGCGCTGACCGATGAGGTCTTCGGCCGGGAGGTCGCTTGACCGGTCGGCGAAGTGGGCGGGCAGCTCCAGCAAGGCCAGCGGGTTGCCCTGGGCCTGCTCCAGCACGATTCGACGGACCTGTGGGTCCAGCTCCGGGTACTGATGGTCCAGCAGGCGTGCCGCGTCCTCGTCGGCGAGGGCGACGATCGGCAGTTCGGGCAGTGCGGCGGTGTCGAAGCGCGACGTGAGGTCGGTGCGGACCGCGACCAGCAGCTTCACCGGGCTGCCGGCCAGGCGTCGGCCAACGAAGCCGCAGACGTCGGCGCTGGAGTCGTCCAGCCACTGCCCGTCGTCGAGGACCAGCAGCAGCGGCCGCTGTGCGGCGGAGCGTGCCAGCAGGCCGAGAACGGCGATGCCGAGCGTCATGACCGAGGGCGGATCGCCCTGCACTCCGCCGAACACGGCGTCGAACACCGCCCGGGCCCCGTCATCCAACCGCGCGACGTCGGCGAGCAGCGGACAAAGGAGCTGATGCAGCCCGGCATAGGGCAGCGCGGACTCCGCCTCGACGCCGGCGGCCCGGACGACGACGTGGCCCTCCTGCTCCGCCAGCGCGGCGGCATGGCTCAACAATGAACTCTTGCCGACCCCCGTCTCCCCTCGAAGGACGAGAGCCTGGCCCGTGGCGGACTTCACGAACTCCACGAGCTCCGCCTGCTCGTCCTCGCGGCCCACCATCGTCGTGGTGACGGACTTCATGCCCCTACCCCTTCCTGATATCGCTCTCACCGCGCGGCAGCTCCGACAGCGCCGGCGGACTGCCGCGTGCTTCGGCGACGATTACATCCCGCACGTGGGGGTGCACCGGCCCGGGCAGCACCGAGTCCGGCAACGCCCGGGCGTCGCGGCGAGGGCCGCCACGATGCCGTCCACGATCAAATCCGCGTGGAGAAGTCCTTGGCCTGGTCCACGTCCGAAACCGGGACGACCACGACCTCGATCTTGAAGCCCACCCTCGTCAGCTCCTTCGCCGCAACGGAAGCCGGTCGGCGTCCACCGATCACGATCCCGGGACTGCGGGCCCGTCGAGCCAGTGTCGAACCCTGGCCAGTACCCGGGCCGGGGGCGACCAGTGTCCGGCACGGGCTCGACGGGGCACCGCCGCCAGGGAGTCTGACGCCAGCCGTACAGGACACCGACGTAAGGAAGACCCGCCATGCCCGTCAACTACACCGCCACGGTCGAAGTCACCGGCGAGGGCCGCAACGGCGGCACCGCCCGCTCCACCGACGGTCTTCTCGAACACCGCCTGTCCATCCCCAAGGAACTGGGCGGAGCCGGCGACGCGACCAACCCGGAACAGCTCTTCGCCGCGGGCTGGGCCGCTTGCTTCCTCGGCGCCCTCCGCCACGCCGCCGCCCAGCGCAAGATCAGGCTGACCAGCACCTCGATCACCGCCGAGGTCACCCTCCGCCACGGCGGCGACGGCGAGTTCTCGCTCCTGGCCACGCTGGCCCCTCGCCTCGGCGGCGTCGACCAGCGCACCGCGGAGGAACTCGCCGAGGCCGCCCACCGGATTTGCCCCTACTCCAAGGCGACCCGGGGCAACCTCCCCGTCATCATCAACGCCGCCGCTGTCTGAGCGCCCGCGACATCAAAGTGCGCCTCCGCAGGCCGCGCACACGTGGGCAGACGGAGGCGCCGAGTGCTCCGGCATCCTGCTGCCCGCAACGGTTCTCCTGGGACTGTTCTCGTCGGCCTTCCGCGCCGATCTGTGCAGGCCGAACCGTTTCGCGTCCTACGACCGGCGCTGGCTACGCTCCGTCCGTCGGCGCCAGCCCTCACCGCTGGAGCGCCCGCCGGCAAGTACAACGCCGGGCAGAAGCTCTGCGCGGGCTGGAAGCACCGCGTCAGCGACCTGCTCGCCGGTGACCTGGCCGCGCTGCAGGCCAAGCACGGGACCGTGCCCTAGCTGGCGCCGCGTTGATCCTTCGGGGGTTCATGCGGCTTTGAGCGGGCTGCCGTCGTAGGTCCAGCGGTAGGGCTTGACGTCGTGTCCGTCGTAGGCCAGGACGAAGGTGGCGCTCGACGATGCCGGCGAAGGGAACCCCGCGCCGCACGACATACTCCCGGCGGATGACGCCGGTACCTCGCCGGGGCTACGAACGACACCGGAACGTTTGCATCCACGGGCTGATTCGACACGGAGCTGCGGAACCTAGCGTCGGTCCCATGAAACGCAATCGCCGTATCAGCGCCGTCGCGGCGCTGGCGCTCGCCGCCCTCGTCACCGGAACCGGCGCCGGGTTCGCCGCCACGACCACACCGGTGGCCACGCACGCGTCCGACACCGCACCGGCCACGGCCACCGCGCCCACGCGGTCCTTCCAAGGCACGCTCCCCGCGCCGACCGGCCCCTACGCCGCCGGCGAGGACGTCATCCACCTCACCGACGTGAGCCGTCCCGACCCGTGGGTGCCGTCATCCGGCCCCCGCCAACTGACCGTCACGATGGTCTACCCCGCCGTCCCCGGGACCGGGACCCCGGCCCCTTACATGACCCTCGCCGAGGCAGCCGGAGTCATCCAGCACGGGAAGATACCGGCGAGCTCCGGCGTCACCCCGCAGAACCTTTCCAGCGTCACCACTCACGCCTTCGACGGCGCGCGGCCGCAACGCGGCAAGCATCCGCTGGTGATCCTCTCACCCGCGTCCGAGGACCCGCGCATGGTGCTCACCTCGCTCGCGACCGACCTGGCCAGTCACGGCTACGTCGTCGCGCTCGTCGGCCACACCTACGAGGACAGCGGCGAGACGCTGGCGAACGGCCAGACGCCGCCGTGCGCGATCTGCGACCACCCGGAAACGCTCGACTTCGACTCCGTCGCCGCCAGCCGCGCGCTGGACGTGTCCTTCGTGATCGACCAGTTGACGCACGGCAATAGCGCGTGGCGCCTGGCACACCTCATCGACAAGCACGAGATCGGCATGGCCGGACACTCCATCGGCGGAGCGGCGGCCGCCACCACGATGATCGCCGACCCGCGAGTACGGGCCGGAGTGAACATGGACGGCACCTTCCACCCGGCCCCGATGCCCGGCCAGATCAACCGGCCGTTCCTCATGCTGGGTAGGGCCGACGGCCACACGCCCGGCAGCGGCGACGGCATCGTATGGGGGCGGACCTGGGCCGCCCTCGGCGGCTACAAGAAGTGGCTGACGGTCACCGGCGCCGACCACTTCAGCTTCTCCGACCTGGACCTGCTTCACAAGCAGGCCGGGTTCCCGACGCCGCCCCTCTCCCCGGAACGCGGGGTGATGATCACCCGCGAGTACGTGACAGCGTTCTTCGACCAGACGCTGAAGGGGATCCACAGTCCGCTGCTGGACGGCCCCTCGCCGAAAAATCCGGAAGTAGTCTTCCAGCACTAGCTAGGGGCTAGCAGCGAGGCCTGCTCGTATCGGGTTCCTCGGCGTTGTCGCTTTCCTGTCGCCTCGGGGTCGCTGCTGACGTGATGGACGTCACCGTCCCCAGGGATGCGTTAGGCAGCAGCCGCGTGACCGCTTGGGCGGGGGCCTGCGCCCGTGTTACGCACTGGGCACGTAGACGTTCGATCTCCAGGTGCTGAGCGGCGAGCCGGGAGAGGGCCACCTGTCGGAATGCCATGAGTTCCTTGAGCTGCTTCTCCTGGGCTTGGAGGCGCTGGGCCAGGACGGCGCTGGCGTCCTTCAAGCGGGCAATCTGGGAGTCTCGCGGGTCCGGGGTCCCTCCTGCGCCCTGCATCGCCTTGAGTCGGCGAGTGAACCCTGCGGCGAGGTGCTGGTAGGGACCCGGTCTGGTGGTGCCGTCGGGGTTCTTCTTCGGGTAGAAGGCGGTACGGGTGACGCCGGCTTCGGCAGCCAGGGTCTCGAAATCGCACCGGCCGCCCTCTGGTACCTCGCCGTCCATGGCCGAGCAGATCGCGTGCTCGTTGCGGGAGCGGGTCTGTTCGGTGATCCGGGCCATCTCACACCCCGTTCTTGTCGGCGGTGTCGATGGCTTCCAGGACGCGCATATCGCGGTCGAGTTCCTGCTGCAGTCGGGTCTTCTCCACTCGCTGGCTGCGGCCGATCGCGGCGATGAACGCCTTCTTGTTCTCGGCGCTGGCGGCCCAGACCGGCCGGTGGCAGGCGTGGTGGGTGGCCTGCGGGCAGCGCGCGGCGTCGCACATCCCCACCAGGGGCCGGTCGGCGGCCGGCGTGCCGGCCAGCTTGATAGGCACAGGGCCTTGGCGGGGTCGGCGAACCAGCGGTAGTTCGCGGTGCCCAGATGCAGGGTCTTCGCGCGCCGGGCCAGGAGGTTCAGTACCTCCTGGTCTCCGCGCTTGGTGGCCGGCGCTCCGGGTTCAGCGCTGTCGCTGATGCTGCTCACCCGGATCTGCTGCTCGCCGTCGCGCACGAGCAGGTAGGTCCGGCTGATGTGGCCGTACTGGTCGGCGGGGGAGGGGACGCACAGCAGTTGTGCGCGCCGCCGGGCAGCTCGCACGTCGCGGTGCCGTCGGCCGACCCGACCCAGTTGGCGGCCTCGGTGAGGCTGCCGCCGCTGCGGTCGAGACCGTGGGCGTGGGTGGCCGCGCGGTGTGCGGCGTCGGCGGCGACCTCCTCGGCGAGCTGCTCCCTCGACGGCGCCGGAACGGGCGCAGCGGCGGCGGGGGCGTAGCCGTAGGCGGGGACGCCGAGGAGGTGAGCTCCTGGCGCTCCGTGACAACGGGGTCAACCGGATCAACGTCGGCGTGGAGAGCCTGGACGACCGGGTGCTGAAGATCATGGCCCGCCGGCACGGTTCCGAGATGACGCTGCGCAGCCTGGAGAACATCCGCCGGGCCGGGTTCGACAACGTCAACGTCGACCTCATCTACGCGCTGCCCGGACAGTCACCCGCCTCCTGGGTGCGGACCATGCGCGAGATCTGCCGCTGGGAACTGGAGTCGGTCAGTGTCTACCGGCTGCGCCGCCATCCGATGAAGCGCATCTCGAAGCTGGAGCAGGAGCTCTACCCGAGCTATCAGGACGGCCTGCGGATGCAGCTCGCCCACGGCCTGGTCATGGCGGACGGCGGCTATCTGCGAGTGCAGAGCCACAAGTACGCGCGGCGGCGGGACACCATCCAGCAGCAGACCGAGCGCAAGCGCGGTGTCGAACAGACCCAGCTGCTGAGCGCCGGCTGCGGAGCCTACGGCTTCCTCAACTCGACCTTCTACTGGAACACCAAGTCGCTGGGGGAGTGGGGCGAGGCGGTGCGGGCCGGCCGGCAGCCGACCTGGATCGGCCAGACCCTCGACCGCGACGAGCTGATGCGCAAGACCCTCGCGCTAGGTGTGCACACCAGCTCCGGAATCCCGCGGGAGTCCTTCGCGCAGAAGTTCGGCATCGATCCGCTCGACGTCTTCGGCACGGAGATCGCCACAGCGGCCGACCTCGGTCTCTTCGAGGTGACCGCCGAGGCGATCCGCCCCACCGAGCTCGGCTACTTCTTCGGCGACGAGCTGAGCGTGAGCTTCTACTCGCCCCGCGTCCGGGCGCAACTCGACGCGATCGGCATGAAGTACGGCATGTTCTTCGAGCAGGATCGGTACGCATGACAGCACATTCGACCGTCGAGGTCGTCGCATTCGATGCCATGGGCGTGCTCTACCGCAGCGCCGACGATGTCCGGGACCTTCTCGTCCCCTATGCCCGCAGCAAGGGAAGCGGCCTGACGCACCGCCGGATCGAGGAGTTGTACACCGAGGCCAGCCTCGGCTGGCTGACCTCGGAGCAGCTCTGGCAGTGCCTCGGTGCCCCGACCGCCGTGGACGAGGAGTACTGCCTCAGCCACGAGCTCACCCCGGGCGTGCCGCAGCTGCTGGAACGGCTGGCGGCGGCCGGCCTGCGGCTGGCCTGCCTGAGCAACGACGTCGCCGAGTGGTCGGTGCTGCTGCGCCGCCGCTTCGGACTCGAGCGGTACATCCGCACCTGGGTGATCAGCGGGGAGATCGGGGTGCGCAAGCCGCATCCGGACGGGTACGCCGCGCTGTGCCGCGCGGTCGGGGCCGCACCCGACCGGGTGCTGTTCGTCGACGACCGCCCGGCCAACGTCGCGGCGGCGCGCGAGGCGGGCCTGCCCGCGGTCCAGTTCGGCGGCGCGGCGGCCGGGCCCTGGCCCGTCGCGCCCGACCTGGCGCGGCTGACGGAGGTGATCGAGGAATGGACCTGATCGTGCTACCGGTAGAGGAGCCGACTCCGGCGGCCCTGCGCGCCGCGGTGTCGGAGCTCTTCCACACCTGCTACCACCGGTACCACTATCTCGACGAGCTGGGCGGGGCGGACCGCCACCGGTTCCTGGCGGTGGCGGGCAACCGGGTGCTCGGCTACGCCACCGCGCGGATCGTCGCGGGCCACGGCGTGCTGGCCAATCTCCTGGTGCACCCGGACCGGTGCGGCACCGGCCTCGGCAGGGCACTGGAGGAGCTCCGCTGTGCGCACGTGCGCGCCCTGGGGGTTCCGCTGTACACCAGCTGCAGTTGCGAGGACGGCGTCAGCCAGCGGCTCAAGGAGGAACTCGGCCTGCGCCCCGTGGCGTTCAGGATCGGCTACCGCCGGGATGTGGTGCGGCCGGGCAGCCGGGGCTCCTCGGTGGTCTTCACCGACGCTCACCCCGCCGTGGGCGAGCCGGGACCACCCCGCCTCACCCAGGACACGGACCGCGACCTGCTGCGTTGGACCGGCGCCGAGCCGCTCGGCCAGCTTCCCTCCCTGCTGGGCCGCACGGACGGCTACGGCGAGATCCTCACCGGTGAGCGCGGCCGTGCCCGGCTCGCCGGGGAGCAGCGGGTCGGCTACGCGGGAGTGGATCTCGATCTCGCCACCGGCCGCTGGCTGCACTGCTTCCAACTGCGCACCGCCGCCTACTGGAAAGGGCTTGCCGAACGGCCGGTCGTGCTGCGGCTGCCCGAGGGCGTGCGGACGGTGCCGGCCGTGGAGAGTGCCGCATGAGCGCCGGTGCGGTGTTCGAGGAGTTGTCCCGGCTGGTGGCACTGGACACCGTGAGCCCCATGGACGGCGCCAGGTTCGCCCGTTGCCGGGCCGAACTCGCTCGCCACGGCTGCAGTGAGATCGCCCCCGGTCTGCTGGGGCGCGGTGATCCGGCCGCGCGGATCTGGCTCTACAGTCACGTGGACACCAAACCCCCGACACCACGGGAGGGCTGGGCCGCGGATCCGTTCGTGCTGCGGGACGAGACCGACCGTTGGACCGGACTCGGCATCTCCGATGCCAAGTTCCAGCTCCTCAACGCGCTCGCCGTCGCGGACCCCGAGCGGCACTTCGTCCTGGTCGACACCAGCGAGGAGTACGACGGCGACGGCGCGGCCGCGCGCTACCTGGCCGAGCACCGCCCGGACGTCCTGCTGATCTGCGACGGGGCCAGGACGGACCACGAGGTGTACGGCGGCCACGACGGCCAGGTGGACGCGGAGTTGCTGCTCGACACCGGCCGGCCGGTGCTGCATCCGGCACGCGGCGGTGGCGACGTCGGCACACGACTCCGGTACCTGCTGGCCGACATCGAGGAGTCCGGGCTACGCTTCACGCTCACCGGCCTCTCGGCACCGGCCACCGAGCGCTTCCTCAGCCTCCAGCAGGCGTCACTGCGCTTCGACATCCGCTACGGTCCCGCCGACGAACCGGCGGTGCGGGCCCTCCTGGAGAAGTGGCCGCATCTCATCCGGCAGTGGCTGCATCCGGTGGCCGGTACGGGGCCCGTGCCCGCGGGCGTCGGCGGCCCCGCCGCCAGTGACGGTGTTCCATCCGTCGCCCCGGACCAGGGCCCGGGCCACCGCGGCCGCGCTGGCGCTCCTGCCGGCGGCCCTCCCGCTGACCTCGGGGCACCCGCTGCTCACCTGCGCCGTGATGTACGCCTTCGTGCTCGTGCTGGGCCGCACCCGGCTGCCCTGGGCCGATCGGCTGCGGTACCGCCCGGTCGTCAAACTCACCATCCGGGTCGCGGTGTTCGCCCTGCCGCTGCCCATCCTGGGCTTCCCGTACGGGCACTGGTCCTGGGCGGCCGCGGCCGGAGCCTGCGTGGTCGGCGGCGTCGGTCTGGCGGCACAGGCACGCGAACTGCGGATCGCGCTCGACCGCCGGATCCTGCGGCTGCAACCGCACGACCGGGCGGACATGCGGCCGGCCGAGGTGATCTACTACGGCCTCGGGGGGGGCGGCCCAGGAGTACTTCTACCGAGGGGTGCTGCTCAACGCCCTGGTGCCGTACCTCGGATGGTGGTCGATCGCCGCCGCCGCGGTGCTCTTCCTCGGAGAGCATCTGGCCCAGCCGCGCGCGGTCGCGGTCTGGGACCTTCACGACGTCGTCTGGCAGCTGTCGATGAGCTGTCTGCTGGGTGCCGTGGTGCTCGCCACCGGCTCGCTGCCGGCGGTTCAGCTCGGCCACACCCCTACAACGCCCCCAACGTCCTGCGCACACTGCTGCGTCCCGGTCCGGCGGCAGTGCCGGCCATCCCCCGAGCCTAGGAGTCCCGCGTGTCCACAGCTGCCGTACCGGCCGGACTGCTCAACCGGTACATCGAGTTGGGGCGAGCGGCGGCCGGCATCCATCCGGGTGTCGAGGCCGCCTTCGTCAGCGGCTCACTGATCGAGGGCTTCGGCAACGACAGTTCGGACCTGGACGTGTTCGTGCTGACCGCGACCGATCCGGTCGCGGGCCGGGGCGACGCGGTACTGACGGTGCGCCAGGGAGACGCGCTGATCGAGATCGACTACCTGGAGGGCATCCGGACGGACACCGAGATCTGGTCGCTGTCGGCGGTCGCGGAGGCCGCCGACGCGATCGCGGGCTGCGACCCGGCGGACTGGCGGGCGGCGGTGGGCCTGCGGGCGGGCCACCTGGACTTCGCCCACCGGGTCCGGATCGGCGTGCCGGTGCTGGGTGAGCGGCACTTCGCCGAGGTGCGACGGCTCTTCGACTGGCAGCGGCTCGGCTCCGTCCTGGCCCAGCGCTTCCTGCAGGACTACAACGAGCACGCCGAGGACGCCACGGGTGCCGTCCACGCCGGCGACCCGGTCACCTCCGTGCTCAACTCCCGCTCCGCGCTGGGGGCGGCGGTGGACGCGCTGCTCGCCGCGCATGGCGAGACCAACGGCAAGGCCAAGTGGCGCGAGCACAAGCTGTGGCGGCACGGCGACAGGGAACTGGCCCGCCGGTACCGGGAGGCGGAGCTGGACGTGTCGGCGGCGGACGAGGACCTGCTGGCGGGCGCACGTCGCAGGCTCCGGCTGGCCGGCGAACTCGCGGCCCGGGCATCGGCCCGGCTCTTCGAGTCGAGCGGGGCGAGGGTGTGACGGCGACCAGCGCGCCGTCCGTACCCGCGGCCGTCCTGCCGAGGGGTTTCAGGCTGTTCTGGAGCGGCCAGGCCGTCTCGTTCGCGCTCAAGGGCCGCTGACGGCGTCATTGCGGCGGCCGGCTCGCCGGTGGTGTCGTGGCCGGCCCCGCGCACGACCGCTTCAAGGGCCGCTCCGAGCTCGGATCACTTGGGTCGGACCGCGGAGCCGCGAATCCTTCCGGCGAGCCGACCTCGTCGGACGGCCTCGTGATGCGCCTCAAGCCAGGCGGAGTGCAAGCGGGTGGTGGGCGCGACCAGTTCAGGTGCTCGGCGACGGTACCGCCGGGGCCGACCCTATTCCGCTGACGTGTGCGCCGTGCACCCAGCGCGAAGGCGCTGGGTGAGGAAGAGAGCCGCGCGGTCCAGTGCCTCGTCTGCCTCGTCCAGAATGCCGGCGAACGACTGGAACACATGCGGCACGTCGGCGGTGACATCCAGGATGACGTCCACTCCGACCGCCCTCGCACGCGCGGCAAGGCGCGTGGAGTCGTCCAGCAGGATCTCGTTGGTGCCCACCTGGATCAGCATGGGGGGGAAGCCGGTCAGGTCGGCGAGGACGGCCGGGCTGAGCAGGGGTTGGTGGGGGTCGGCTCCGGCGAGGTACATGGCCCCGGTGTGTTCCACGGCCTTTCGGGTGAAGATCGGGTCGATGCCTTCCTTGGTGTCCATGCTTTCGCCCGTGCGGGTGGCGTCGAGGCCCGGGGAGAACGCCACGATGGCGGCGGGCAGCGGGAGGCCCGCGTCACGGGCGGCGAGGCAGGTGGTGACGGTGAGGCCGCCGCCGGCGGAGTCGCCGGCGAACGCGATGGTCGAGGGGTCTATGCCGCTGTCGAGGAGTTCGCGGTAGGCGCTCAGGGTGTCTTCGATCGCGGCCGGGTACGGGTGCTCGGGGGCAAGCCGGTAGTCCAGCGAGTGCGCCCCGAAGCCGGTCTTGGCCACGAGGTGTCCCGTCAGCGACAGGGCGGTCTCGGGGGAGCCGAACACGAAGCCGCCGCCGTGGAAGTACAGGATCGTCCCGGCGCGGGGCCCGTGGTCCGGCTCGACATGCAGTGCGGGTCGGTTGCCGAGCGTCGTCTGCAAGGTGCGGATGTTGCCGGGCACGATCATCTGAGCCATCAGCGCCTTGAATCCAGCGCGCAGCTCCTCGACCGACCGGGGGCCCTCGGGCCGCGGCTGTCGCATCATCGCGTCGATCCGGGCGCGCTGTTCCTTGCTCATAGGTGTACTCCTGCCATAAGTAGCTTCCGCTACACTATATGCCATGGCATCTAAATCAAGTGGTGAGACGGTCGACCTCCCGGGCTTCTTCGCCGATCTGGTCCGATGCGAGACGCGTCTGTACAACGCCCTCAACGACCGTCTCCGTGAGCGGCACGGGATCGTCACCTCACAGTTCGAGTTCCTGTGCTACCTGCGCGACCACCCCGGATCTCGCGTGGCGGACCTCGCCGCCGAGTTCGCCGTTGGCGTCGGGGCGACCAGCAAGGGCGTCGACCGTCTGGAAAAGCAGGGATGGGTCGTCCGGCAGCCGAATCCGGCCGATCGCCGGTCCTCCCTGCTCGCCCTGACCGACGACGGCTCGCATCTCGTCGACGCGGCAGAGAGGACATTCACCCACGGACTCGCCGCGCTGATCGGAGACGCGCTCGACGGCTCCTCGGCCTCGGCCGCCGTCCGCGCCATCTCGAAGCTGCGCTCCGTGCTCGAACGCAACCAGATCGGCACACCCACAGGCTGACGGACATCACCTCGGTCCCGGGCGGGCGGCGGTACGGCCGAGCTCTACGCCCAGGACGCCTGCGGCCTGGCCCGCGGAAGACTGGTGAGCTCGCATGCTGATGTGTCGCGTATGCGTGGATGTCATCGGGCGACCGTGACCGTGCGTCAGTGAGCCTTCGTCATCTTCGAACGTGCTGGTCGGAGGGGCTGGCGTGGCGCTTCATGGGCGTGCTCGCGCTGATCGCAGGCGGAAGTCTTGGGTCTTGATCATCTGACGGGACGGGCCATGGCGGTTTCGCCGGTTCCTCCGCGCGGCCGACCCAGCGCCGCCTACCATCCGGTTCATGGTGGAGTCCGAGATCGCGGAACGGATCGCCGCGCGACGCGCGGAGCTGGACGAACTGGAAGACCAGCTGGTCAAGCAGCTGGAGGAGGTGCGGGCCGAGCGCGACGAACTCGCCGTCGCGGAACGGGTCTGGCAGCGGATGGCCGCGCAGCTCGCCGCGGACACGCCGGCGGCCGAGCCGCCGGCGGCGCAGGTCGCAGGTCGAGCGGTGCTGCTGGTCCCGCACCGTGGGCCCGGTGTGGACCAGGACGCGCTGCCGCCGGAGTACCAGAAGATCCTCGCCATCGTGCGCGACGCGGGCGGGGCGACCTCGACCAAGCAGGTCGGCGAGGTGCTGTGGCGACGGCGGGCGTTGTAGTAGGTCAGCCACCGGAAGATCTCCAGTCTTGCCTGGCTCATCGTCAAGAACAGCTTTCTGTACATCACCTCTCGCTTCAGTCCTTGCCACAGGCTCTCGGCCAAGGCATTGTCGTAGCTCGAGCCGACCCGGCCCATGCTCCTGCGGATCCCGTGCTGGTCGCAGACCTCGGCGAACGTACTTCGAGGGACGTCCCACGTGGATCTTCACCTTCCTGGACCAACGAGATCCATTCTCAGATGTGTCCACACCGCGGGGGTCACCTCAATGCACGGGCGCCCGCCGATGCCGGACCCGGTCGACGCCCGCGACCTCGCGGTCACCGCAGTGGCCGTCGCCAACACCCCCAAGGGCCTGCTGATCGCATCCGCCTGGGCCGACGGCCTGATTCCGCCTTCGCCGCTGGGGCACCACCGCCACGGAGATCGACCTCCGCCTGGGCCTGCCCGCCCGCAACCTCGCGATCACCCCGAACGGTCTCGTCTGCCTCGCCCACCCCGAGGGCGTTCTGGGCCTGGCCCTCGACTGACTATTGAATGCTCCTGGCGGTCCGGCGGCTTTTCGCACGGACCGCCAGGTTGAGGGATCGATGTCACGACCCTGCTCAGAGCAGCTGGGCGAAGAGCAGCAGGGCGACCAGTTCGCCGGAGGGGGCGCGGCCAGCCAGGCACAGTGCGGATTCGGCGCACACCGGGAAGGCGAGCGCCGAGCAGGGGCCGTCGGCCGCCGCGCCGACGGGTACGCAGATCGGCGCGCCCGCCGGGGAAGGGCGCAGTCGGGCCTGCAGGTCCTGGGCGAAGGCCTCCCGATCGCCGGTGCGGGCGGCACGCATCGCGTCGCTGTCCCACAGCAGGCCGAGGTCGGGGCCGAGCGGCTGGTAGTCCTCGATGACGTCCTCGTACTCGGCGGCGGCGACCACCTCGGGCGGGGCCAGCGGAAGCAGCAGCGCGGTGACAGTGCGGCTGCCGTCCCCGGAGGAGGTCACCCCCGCGAACACCGGGTGGGTCCCGTGCGGCACACCCGGGCAGGGTGAGAATTCGTGAGGGTCGGGACTGCTGAAGACCAGGGCTGAACGGGCGGTGATGTCGCCAGCGTGGCAGAACTCGTCCGGCGGCACGGTGGTGGAGGGCTGGTGTTCGGCCGCGAGCGCGCGCAGCACAGCCGGGTAATCCATAGTCATACCCCTGATCCTGCCAGTCCGGTCCGACAATCCGCCCGGATCAAGCAGGACGGGCGGCGCGACACGCAACAACTCATGCTCGCGCGGGACGGCCAGTGAAAGTGACGGTTGCGGGCTCCATCGCCGGCCAGAAGACCGAGCACGGCGTCCCGCACACGATCGCCTGCCGGGCTCTTGGGGTGCCCGAGTCCTGGTTCCACAAGTGGCGCCGCCGCCCGGCTGAGCCGACCGGGCGCGAGGTGCGGCGGGCTGAACTGACCGATCGGATGAGGCACTTCTTCGCCGCGTCCGTAACACGTACGGGTCGACGAGGATCACGCTCGACCTGTGGGCAGAGGGCTGGCAGGTCTCCGAAAACACCGTCGCCAAGATCATGGCCGAGCTCGGACTCCAGGGCCGCAGGCCCCCGCGTCGGCGCCGGTCGCTGCCCCGGCAGGGCAAGCGGAAGGCCGCCCGTGACCTGGTGCACCGTCACTTCGATGCCGTCTCGCCGAACGTGTTGTGGGTCGGTGACATGACCCGACACCGGCGAGGGCAAGCTCCACCTGGCCACCGTGACCGACCTGTTCTCCCGCCGTTTGCTCGGCTACGCGATGGGTGCTCACCACGACGCCGCCCTGGTCAGCGCCTCGCTCACGATGGCGGTGGCCACCGGGGGCGGCCAGGCGGACGGCGTGATCTTCCACTCGGACCGCGGCAGCGAATACAGCAGTGAGGCCTACGACAGCCTGCGCGACCGGCTCGGCGTCGTCCAGTCCATGGGGCGTGTTGGGTCGGCGCTCGACAACGCCGCGGCCGAGAGTAGCGGAGAGCTCCACGGTTACAGGGGATTGACAGTATCAGGATCCACTGCGAGACCAACGCCCTTGGTCATACCTGGTCGAAGCGGGCCAAGCGGAAGGCGCTTGCAAAACTGGGGGAGATCGCCCGTGCCCGCCGCCGAGGAGGGGAGGCATCCATGCCGGCTGGTCAGCTGGCGACCAGGTCGGTGTCGTGCAGGGTGCAGTTGACGCGCAGGAGAAGGAGGGCGGTGTCGTCGGCGTGACTGCCCGAGGGCGTGGCCTGGTCGAGCAGGGCGTCTGCGATGCCGTCCAGGAGGTCTCCGGCCTGCGAGAGCGTGGCGGTGAGTTTGGCGATGTTGGTGTCGAGGTCGGTACCGGGGGTCTCGATGAGTCCGTCGGTGTAGAGGGCGAGCACGGTGCCGGGAGGCAGGGCGACCTCGGTGGTGGGGTAGGCCGCTGCGGGATCGACGCCCAGCAGGGGCCCTGGCAGCAGGGGGACGATGTGGGTGTGCGTATCGGGGTGGCGGAGGAAGGGCGGGTGGTGTCCGGCGGTGGCCAGGTGGGCGCTGTGGTGGGAGAGGTCGAGGTGCGCGTACAGGCAGCTGGTGAGCAGGTCGGGGTCGAGGTCGGTGAGCAGCCGGTTGGTGCGGGCGAGGACTTCGCCGGGGGTGGCGCCGGCGATGGCGTAGGCGTGGACGGCGGTTCGGACCTGGCCCATCAACCCCGCGGCGCTGACGTTGTGGCCTTGTACGTCGCCGATGACGGCGGCGGCTTCGGTGGTTGTCAGGCGTATGAGGTCGTAGAAGTCGCCGCCGATGTCCATGCCGTGGCTGGCGGGTAGGTAGCGGGCGGCCACGTCCAGGCCGGGGATCGCCGGGAGGGTTTGGGGTAGCAGGCGGTCCTGGAGTCCATGGGCGAGCTGGTGTTCGGCGTCGTACTGCCGTGCCCGGTCCAGGGCTTGGGTGATCAGGGCAGCGAGGGTGATGAGGATGGTGCGCTCGTCCGGGGTGAAGGAGTGTGGGCGTTCGTAGCCGAGCACACAGATGCCGATGGGGTGCCCGGAGGCGATGAGGGGCAGCAGAGCCCATGCGGCCATGCCGTCGTCGATGTCGGCGCCTGCCGGACAGGCGGCGCGGCGTTCCTCCCGGGAGGCGAAGAACGACGGCACCCCGGTGGTCAACCCCGGCACGAACGGGATGTGCCAGGGCAGCGGTTGGTGGTCGAGGTGGTCCACGAACTCGGGGTGAAAGCCCCGATGGCCGATGACCTGGAGCCGGCCGGCCTCGGGGACCAGCAGTAGGAAAGCCTGGGCCCGGAAGGAGAGCAGGAGGTGGTCGGCGACCAGGTCGACCACGTCGCGTACGGTCGCCGCTTCGGTCAGCGCGCCGGCCAGGTGGACCAGGTGGTGCGTGGCCTCCAGTCGGGCGGATCCGGCCATTGGTTCGGTGCCTCCCGCATGCGGCACCTTGGGGGAGTGTCTGCCGCAGGTCGGACTGATGCGCACGCTCAGGCCGGTGCGGTCCGGGTGGAGCTCGAAGTGCAGGTGGGTGTCGGGGGGCCGCAGCGCCGTGAACGAGGTCGGCAGCTGGCTGATGACCGCGTCCCGGTGGTGGTGCTGGTAGATCGGATCGTTCAGCCACGGCACCGCGTCCCACAGGCGGGCGCCCAGCAGGTGCGGGACGCTCTCGCCCAGCAGGTCGGCCGCGGTGGGCTCGACGAAGGTGATCCTCCCACGTGGGTCGAGGGAGCATCCGCCTTCGGGGAGCCGGGTGGCGAACTGCGTCGCGGCGTCACCCCGTGCCGGGCTTGTGAGGGGGACGAAACGGGGCCGGTGTCCGGAGTCGGATCCCGGCTGGAGTCGCTGCCCGGTGTCGGCGGCGTGCTGGAGCAGCGTGGCGATGCGGTCGCCGGCCGACGTGATCGCGCGGCGCTCGCCGGCCGTGAGTTCGGACGACCGTTTCGAGGACATCATCAGGGCCAGGGCGCCCCACACCGCGCTTCCGCCGGCGATCGGCGCGACGGCGCTGGCGCGCGAGTACGGAAGGAGCAGGGCGACTTTCGGATAGCGGCGCGCGAGGTCTTCCCCGGAGCTCACCCACACCAGGTGACGTTCGCGTACCGCCTCGATGACGGGATCGGGGGCCGCGGTGGTCAGACGTACGTGCCGCAGCGGTCTGAGGAACTCCGGCGGTACTCCCGCGATCGCTTCCAGGGTCAGGATCTCGCCGTCGGGCTCCAGGAGCACGATCGCCCCCGCAGACGCGCCAAGACTCTCCACAGCGCGGCTCAGCGTCCGGTCCAGCAGATCCTGAACGGTAACTGGTCCTTTGCCATCTGCCATCGGCGGTGTCCACTCCGCGAAGTACGTTCGCGTGCATCTCCATGCTACGGGCGCGCCGATGGCCTCGCCCGGACCGTTCGAGGGTGACGGAGAAGTGGCTGGTGGCCGTCACAGGCGCAGGGATGGGGGTATTCATCGCTGAGGATCTCTGCGGCGAGCAGCCCGCCGATGACCGGCCCGAGCGCGATCCCGCTGTGGGTAACGGACTCGTAGTAGCCCCGCACAGAGACCGGAGCGACCCGCATGACCTCACTCGATCCGAGCATTCAGGCCATGGTCGAAGGCCGCCGCGCTGACACCGGTCGACGCCGCCAGCGCGTGACCGCCGCCCTGGCGGCGGCCGGGAAGGACGGTTCGGAGGTCAGCGTCGCCGCGATCGCACGCCGCGCGGGCGCACCTTCCTCTGCCGCCACCGCGACCTCCTTACCCAGATCCACGCCCAGGCCGCCGAACCGCCCACCATCCCCGGCGGCCGCGGCCCGCGGTCAGCCGGGCCTCCCTGCAGGCCGCCTCCTGGCCGCCGACGCCCGCACCGCCCGCCTCGCTGCCCAAGTCCGCCGCCTCGAACAGCGCCTCAGCGAAACGCTCGGCGAGCAGGTCTGGCGAGAGGTGGGTATCGGCGTGCCCGACGACACCGAACAGCTCAAGGCCCGGATTCGAACAGCAGGTCGTCGACCTGGAGCTCAAATTTCAGGAGCAGGCCGACGACCTCGCCGCCGCCAGGGCGGCCACCCGCGAGCTCATCGGCCGGCTCAGGGTCGGCGATTCGTCTCAGCCGGTCGCGGTCCGGAACACCGTCACCGCCGTCCGGGTCGTTGCAGATCAGGTCCCAGAACGCCTCGTCCACGGCTTGGGTGGTCTGCGCGGTCATGGCGCACACCTCGCGGCTGACTGGGGTGGGGGGGGGGGGGGGGGGGGGGGGGGGGGGGAGGGGGAGAGAAAACGCCTTTTTTTTTTTTTTTGGTTTGTACTG
>NZ_JBVIMH010000014.1:119786-198662 GCF_055579945.1 Kitasatospora sp. NPDC032150
GCGGCGGAGCGGCGAAGCGGCGTCTGCGTGGTGGTGGTGGGGCGGGGGGGAGGGAGCACAATGTTGTGGGGGGGGGGGGGGGGGGGGGGGGGGGCCCCCCCCCCCCCCCCCCCCGCCACCCGACCCTTTCGTTTTTCCTTGCGGTCCAGGCCCGAGGGCCAAGGTCGGGCCTGGAGTTCGTGGCCTGCGCAGCCGGCGCAGGGTTTCGGTCGGGGTGCCGCGCGGGCGGCCGGGGAGGGTGGTCCGCCCGTGCGGCACCGTTTCCTTGGGGGCGCCAGGCCCGACGGGGTTATGCCTGGAGTTCCTTGCGGTCGCTGCCGCCGCTGATCTGGATCTTGCGAGGCTTGGCGGTCTCGGCGACCGGGATGGTGAGGGTGAGCACGCCGGCCTCGTAGGCGGCGGTGATGTGCTCGGTGTCGAGGGCGTCGCCGAGGAACAGCTGCCGGGAGAACACCCCGAGGGGGCGTTCGGAGAGCTGGACCTCGGCGTTGTCGCCGCGCTGGGTGGGGCGGCGCTCGGCCTTGACGGTCAGCACGTTCTGCTCGACGTCCAGGTCGATCGCGTCCGGGCTGATACCGGGAAGGTCGAACTGGACGTAGAAGGTGTCGCCGTCGCGCCAGGCGTCCATCGGCATCGCGGACGGGCGCGACCACGTGCCGGTCGTGCCGAACACCTGCTGGGTGATCCGGTCCAGCTCGCGGAAGGGGTCAGTGCGCATCAACATCGTCGAGCATCTCCTCGTCGAATCAACGGGCAACTTCGGCGCGCTCACGAATCCGTCATAGCACGTCACCGTCTTGGTGACTACTGGACATGTCGCCGAATGGATGACTGAGCGGGTGGTCGAGCGCGTGGGGAACAGGCGGCTTCAGTGGCCAGGCCCGCCGGTGCCGGGGTTCGGGCGGCGGGAACGGGCAGCCGGTCCCGCAGCGCGATTGGGGGCGGTGATCGGTGCGCCGAGCGCCCCGCAGTCGGCGCACGTCACCCTGAGACAGGTCGAACACCACTCCGTCCTGCCCGCAACCGCGGGCGCGGCCGGGTCGAGCCGGCCTACGCCACGGACCAACGCCGTGTCCGCAGCCGGTGCAGACTCTTGGCGGGCGTCGGGCTGGCGCGGGCTCACGCCGCCGCGGGAACGGCCTGGCGGCTCTCCGTGGGCGACCGGTCGGCCTCACCGGTCTGGACGGTGATCTTGCGGGGCTGGGAGGCCGGGGTGATGGGGACGGTGAGGGTCAGGACGCCGTCCTGCAGGTGGGCCGCGATACGACCCGCCTCGAGGCTGTCGGCCAGCTGGATCCGACGCTCGAACACCCCGTGGGCCCGCTCGGCGAGCCGGATGCGCGCACCCTCGCCACGCGGGGCGGGACGGCGTTCGGCTTTCACGGTCACCATCCGGCCCAGTACTTCGACCTCGATCGCCTCCAGCGGGATGCCGGGCAGGTCGAGCGCGATCACGAAACGGCCGTCCTCGCGCCAGGCGTCCATCGGAATCGGGGCCGGCCGCGACCAGGACCCAGGGGTCGCCTGGTGGGTCACCACAGTGCGCATGGACATCGTCGGACACCTCCGGTCCAGAAGGTCTTCGAGGGCTCGCACCGGTGCGGCGCGACACGAACCGTTGTAACATGTCGTCCAGAGGATGACAAACACCCAGTCAGCGAAAGAGTGACGACATGGATACGCAGGACACCGGCGCGGCCGGGGTGGGGCCGAGTTCGTTCCTGGCCGCCGCCGCCGCGCTGGGCATGATGGACGCCGCCGCCCGCACCGCCCGCCACGCACCCCCGGACGACGCGGGCCAGAGCGACCCGCAGCAGGCCCTGTCCGCGCTCCTGATGCTGCGCCACCTTCGCGAGGAACTCGCCGGCTGGGAGACCGGCCTGATCGAGACCGCCCGCGGCGCCGGTGCCACCTGGGCCGACCTCGCCGAACCGATGGGTGTCCAGAGCCGCCAGGCCGCCGAGCGCCGCTACCTGCGCATGCGCCCCGACAGCGACGCCGGCACCGAGGCGGGCAGCACCGGCGAGCAGCGCGTCCAGGCCACACGCGACCAGCGCGCCGCCGACCGCGCGGTGACCACCTGGGCCCGCGACAACGCCGCCGACCTGCGCCGCCTCGCCGGACAGATCGGCGCCCTGGACGACCTCGCCACCCCCAAAGCAGCCCCCGCCATCGAACGCCTGCTGGACGCGCTCGGCCACAACGATCCCGCCCGCCTGCTCGCCCCGCTCGCCGAGACCCGGTCCCTCCTGGAAGCGGCCCACCCGAAGATCGCCGACCGCCTCGATCAGCTCACCGCCCGAACCGACCAGCTGCGCGCCGACAGCGACCGGCAACGCCGCACACCCCCCACCAGCCCATGACCCCAGCCGACCTGCAGCCGCTGCTGATCACGCGCGCCCCCGACATACCGGGCATCGTCGCCGCCGAGAGGCGTGACGACGACAGCCCACGGACTGACCGTGACCCTCGAAGGCGGCGACCAGGTGTGGTGGACAATCACCGGCGCCCGCGGCCCCGTCCTCACCCCCACCGGCGACGACGCCGAATCCGTGGAGGTGCGGGACCTGACGGGCTCGTCGGTTCCGGTGGCCCAGGTCGAGCAAGCGCTGGTGGCCGTAGCCGTGGCCGATGAGCCGTCCGGTGGGGTCGTGCGTGTCGATCGGTACAGCACCCGCCCCAACCCGCCCGCGGTCCACTACGGCACCACGCTGGAATGCCGCGACGGCTGGAAGCTCTTCCTCTCCCGCTACGGCACCGCCCGCCCCGGCCGCACCCGCCCCGAGCAGCCCTACCAGCCCCTCAGCCACATCTGAACACCTCCGAAGCCGGCCGCGCGGTTCGCCGCCCGGCTTCGGCACTTCGACCCGACCCGTACCCTTTCCACCCTTGCACCCGAAGGAGACACCTCCCGTGGCCAGCCCGACCGAGACGCTGGAGTTCCAGGCAGAGACCCGCCAACTGCTGCAGCTGGTGATCCACTCGATCTACTCGAACAAGGACATCTTCCTGCGCGAGCTGATCTCCAACGCCTCCGACGCCCTCGACAAGCTCCGCCTGGAATCCCTCACCGACACCGACCTCGCTGTCGACACCTCCGACCTGCACATCACGCTGGAAGTCAACAAAGAGGCCCGCACCTTGACGGTGCGGGACAACGGCATCGGCATGACCCGCGACGACGTCGTCGACCTGATCGGCACCATCGCCAAGTCCGGCACCGCCAGCCTGCTGGCCAAGATCAAGGAGGCCAAGGACGCGGACGCGGCACAGAGCCTGATCGGTCAGTTCGGCGTCGGCTTCTACTCGGCGTTCATGGTCGCCGACAAGGTCACCCTGCACACCCGCCGGGCCGGCACCGAGCAGGGCACCCGGTGGGAGTCGGACGGTGAGGGCACCTACACCATCGCGCAGGCCGACGGCCTGCCGGTGGGCACGTCGGTGACGCTGCACCTCAAGGCCGAGGACGGCGAGGACGGGCTGGGCGACTACCTGGCCGCGTGGAAGATCCGCCAGATCGTCAAGCAGTACTCGGACTTCATCCGCTGGCCCATCCGCATGGCCACCGAATCCGCCAGCACCGCGAGCGATACCGAGGCCACCGCCGAGGACGGCACCGAGTCCGCCACCGGGGACGGTGCCGCGCGCGAGCCGGAGACGCTGAACTCGATGAAGGCGCTGTGGGCCCGCCCGCGCAGCGAGGTGACCGAGGCCGAGTACAGCGAGTTCTACCAGCAGATCAGCCACGACTGGCAGGCCCCGGCCGAGACCATCCACATGCGCGCCGAGGGCACCTTCGAGTACGAGGCGCTGCTGTTCATCCCCGCCCACGCCCCGTTCGACCTGTTCTCCCGCGATGCCAAGCGCGGTGTGCAACTGTACGTCAAGCGCGTGTTCATCATGGACGACTGCGACGCGCTCATGCCGAACTACCTGCGGTTCGTCAAGGGCGTCGTCGACGCCCACGACCTCTCGCTCAACATCTCCCGCGAGATCCTGCAGCACGACCGCCAGATCACCGCAGTGCGCCGGCGCCTCGTCAAGAAGGTCCTCTCCGCCGTCAAGGACATGCAGGCCACGAACACCGAGGCCTACACCACGCTGTGGGCACAGTTCGGCCGGGTCCTGAAGGAAGGTCTGTTCGAGGACCGCGACAACACCGACACCCTGCTGGAGCTGGTCTCCGCCCAGTCCACCAATGACCCGGAGAAGACGACCACGCTGCGCGAGTACGTCGCGCGGATGAAGGACGGCCAGGACACCATCTACTATCTGACCGGCGAGAACCGCGCGATGGTGGAAAACTCCCCGCACATGGAGGCCTTCACCGCCAAGGGCTACGAGGTCCTGATCCTCACCGACCCCGTCGACGAGGTCTGGACCGACCAGATTCCCGCCTTCGACGGCCACCGCTTCCAGTCCATCGCCAAGGGCCAGGTCGACCTCGACAACGACACCGACGACGGCAGCAACGACGAGGCGAAGGCGGAGAAGGCCCAGCGCGAACAGGACTACGCCGCCCTCCTCGCCTGGCTCCAGACCATCCTGGCCGAACACGTCAAGCAGGTCCGCCTCTCCACCCGCCTCACCACCTCCGCCGCGTGCCTGGTCGGCGACGCTCACGACCTGACCCCCACCCTGGAGAAGATGTACCGGGCCATGGGCCAAGAACTCCCCCAGGTCAAGCGCATCCTCGAACTCAACCCCACCCACCCCCTCATCACCGCCCTGCACCAGGCGCACGAGACGAACGCCGACGACCCCGCACTCGCGGAGATCGCCGAACTCGTCCACGGCAGCGCTCTGCTCGCCGAAGGCGGCGACCTGCCCGACCCGGCCCGCTTCACCCGTCTCCTGACCGTCCGCCTCGCCCACAACCTGTAACCCCCAGCGGGTGCGGCTGGCCGCGGTCGGCGGTGCCCGGCCGGCCGCACTCCCGCGCCACTTCGCCAGAACAGCCGGGCCGGCAGGCGCACACCGCACAGGAACGGCCCAGGACGTGTACGCGAGTCCCCTTCCGTCCGCCAGGCCCGAGCCCCGCCCTGGCGGACCGAAGGCGCACCACCTCGGCAGGAGCGCACCCCGCTGCACCGCTCCCAGCACCCGCTTCGGCAGCCAGAGACGGAAGCCGGCCACCGCCGACAGCCACCCGACCGACCAAGGACATCCGCGCGTGTACGAGTACACCGACCGCAAGAGCCGCACCCTGGCCGACCGCGTCAACGCCGCCGCCGAGCGCCACCCGGACCATGGCACCGAGCAGGACAAGGCCGCCGCGACCGCGCTGCTGGCCGACATGCTCCAAGCAGCGGCCCAGCACGGCATCACTCTCGACACCTTCGACTGGGTCACCGACCTGCCCGGCACGTGCTACCGCGCCGTCGTCAGGCACCGTACCCTGGCCGACCGCATCAATGAGGCCGCTCAGCGCCGCACCACCCCCGGTACCGAGGAGCAGAAAGCCGCCGCGACCGCGCTCTTGGCCGACATGCTCCAAGCAGCGGCCCAGCACGGCCTCACCCTCGACACCTTCGACTGGGTCGCCGATCTTCCCGGAAACTGCTACGCCGCCGTCGTATCCCCGCTGCGCGCACAAGCCCTCCAGTGGGCCACGGCCAGCTGAACAGTGGCGGCCACCCGCGCCGCCGTCACCGACGGCACCACCGCCGGCACACCGTCGACCTGCTGCTCAGGCTCCGGCGAAGTTCGGGGGCGGTGTCGAGGTCGAGGTCGCCGCTGGCGGTCACCAGGGCGGCTGCCGTGTGAAGGGTGTGCATGGCGTTCCAGCTCGCGGAACGGGTCAGTGCGCATCAGCATCGCGAAACACCTCCAGCGGCTCAAAGGGGTGCCGGTGCGCTTCACTGGATCCGTCTGTCATCCATCCGATGACAAGTTATCCAGTCCTCCAAAGGATGACGTCGATGCGTGAGGCCAACCGGCGCGCTCTCCGCCGACGGCACCCGGCGGGCCCCACCACCTGGCCGATGCTCTGACCACCTACGCCGACCGGCGCCTGCCATGACAGCCACCAGCGACGCACCTGACGCGACTGCCGAACAACGCTGGCAGCGAATCCAGCACCAGCTCGACCAGGTCGAGGATTCGTGCCGAGACCGGCGCAGCCATCGCCTCCATCGATGCCTGCCTCGCTAGAAGCGGCGGCGGTGCCACCAGGTGCGCCCGGTTACCCGAGCGCGAACTACTCGCCTGGCGGTGGTGGGACATCGACGCGGCCTGCAAGCCTGGCGTGATGGAGCCGTACAACACCCGCAACCTGCGCGCAGCCGCGACCGCCCGCCACACTGGGCAATCCACCGTCTACTTCGAATCCTGAAGGCCGTCGCGCGCGTAGTTGGAGCCCCACCGTGTAGCTCGCGGGCGTCTTGCCGTAGCGCGTGGCCGGGCTCCGCCCTGCCCGGATCTTGTTGATGCAGCCCGCGAATCATCAGACACGGCCTACCGCTGCCGGGCCTTGCGCAGTCCAAGGTCGGACACCTCGCCCAGGTGGCCGAGCTTGTCCGGGTTGGCGACCGCGTGGATCTCGCGGACCGCGCCGTCGACGATGTCGAGTGCTACCACGTTGAGCACTCGCCCCTCGGCGTCGTAAGCGACCACGCCGGGGCGGCCGTTGATCCGGGCCGGCACCAGGCTCGCGCCGAGCTGGGCGCTCCGGCGCACGCCGCTGACGAGCAACTGGGCGACCTGGCGAGGGTTGTCGACCGAGCGGCCGATCGCCTGTGCCTTGCCGCCGCCGTCGCCGTGCAGGACGACGTCGGGGGCGAGCATGCCGAGCAGCTCCTCCGGGTTCCCGCCGGCGGCCACCTCGAAGAAGCGGCGGGCGAGTTCGTCGCCCGCCGTCCCCCGAGCCGACGGCAGCGGGGCGTCCATGCTCACCGCCAGGCGCTTCTTGGCCCGGGCGAAGACCTGACGGCAGTTCGCCTCGGACTTGCCGGTCAGCTCCGCGACCTCCGGATAGCCGTAGCCGAAGGCCTCGCGCAGCATGAACACCGCGCGCTCCACGGGGGAGAGGGTCTCCAGCATCACCAGGAACGCCATCGACAGCGCGTCGGTCAGCTCGGCGTGCTCTGCCGGGCCGCCGGGGCGGTCGGCGAAGGCGACGACCGGCTCGGGCAGCCACTCGCCGACGTAGGTCTCGCGCCGCACCCGCGCCGAGCCGAGGTGGTTGATGCTGAGCCGGGTGACCGAAGTGGTCAGATACGCCTTCAGGTTGGTGATGGACGTACCTGCCTGCTCGACGCGGGTCAGGTTGAGGAAGGCGTCCTGGACGAGATCCTCGGCGTCGCCCACTGAGCCCGTCATGCCGTAGGCGATGGAGAACAGCAGCGGCCGGTACCCGACCGCGTCTGCCACCACATCCGCCGACCCCGTCATGGAATCCCTCCCTTTCAGCACCGCCCCGGCCCCGGGGTGGCGCGCGTCACGTCGGCACCTGTCACAGGACGCCCGGCTGCCCTGTCTTAAAGGACGACCAGCGGACAATGTACCGAGGAGCACATCATGGAAGCCCGCCTGAACCCCTTTGCCAGCCCCGTCATGGGCAAGGTCTTCAAGCACCTCGTTGCCGCCAACCAGATCCTGCTGGAGTCGACCCTGCCGGCCGCCGTCCAGGAACTGGTCAAGCTGCGCGCCAGTCAGATCAATGGCTGCGGGTACTGCGTCGACATGCACTTCAAGGACGCCGTGCATGCTGGCGAGGAGGCAACCCGGCTGAACCTGGTGGCGGTGTGGCGGGAGGCCACCGTGTTCACCGAGGCCGAGCGAGCCGCCCTGGAGCTGGCCGAGGAGGGCACGCGGCTCGCGGACGCGGCGGGCGGGGTCGGCGACGAGGTGTGGGAGAACGCCGCCAAGCACTACGACGAGGAGCAGCTCGCCGCCCTGGTGAGCCTGATCGCGGTGATCAACGCCTTCAACCGCGGCAACGTGCTGACCCGCCAGCCCGCCGGAAGCTATCGGGCCGGGCAGCGCCACACCCTCTGATACCCGTACCAGGCATGTAAGGAGAACGCCGTGAACCTCGCGCTGTGGATCGTCGCCGGACTGCTGGCCACCGCCTACCTGCTCGGCGGCGCCTTCAAGGTGGTCACCCCGAAGGAGAGGATCGCCGCCGCCGGGCAGAGCGGGCGCTGGGTCGAGGACTTCAGCGCCGGCGGGGTGAAGGCGATCGGCGCCGTCGAGGTGGCGGCCGCCGTCGGGCTGATCCTGCCCTCCGTGCTCGGCATCGCGCCGGTGTTCGTGCCGCTGGCCGCGCTCGGGCTGGTGCTGCTGATGGCTGGGGCCGCAGCGGTGCGGATCCGGCGGCAGGAGTACAAGCTCGTCGCGGTGGACGCGGTCTACATCCTGCTGGCCGCGTTCGTGGCGTGGGGGCGCTTGGGGCCGGAGTCGTTCCTCCGCTGACCGCCAACCGGCCTGCCGGGTAAGGCGTCCGGCTGGGCGACCGCCTCGGGGGAGCGGTCGCCCGGCCGGGTACCGCGAAGCTCGACCTGCTGTTCTGGAAAGGGCTCCAGCTCGGAGACCGCCCACGAGCAACGGCCTTCTGGTGGCACTCGCGTGATGGCCATGAGTGATCGTGTAACAGCCACAATAGGAAATGGCCACCCTGGGCCTATCGCTTGGCCTGGGAGTGTCGTTCTCGGTTCCTAGCCTCGATCTTTCGTGACGGTCCGTCGGTTCATTCGGCGGGCCGTTTCGGCTGCCCGGGCTGGTGGCGGGCAGGCCTGCGGCCCGGCTGTCGCGTCGGGTGAGCGCCGGGTTCCACGGCTCCGGCCGAAGGATGACTCGTCGGGACAGGACGTCGTTGCTGCTCAGCCGGGGTTCGGGAGGGCTTGGAGGCGCTCGAACGCGGTGGTGATCGTCTCGGTCCAGGGCCAGTGACGGGCCACTCGACGAACGCCGCGAGGGCCGCGAGGCCCTGCTGGAACCGGTCCGTGCGCGATACCCGAGGCTTTGCCGCGGCCGCCGCGCGGCGGCCAGCTCCTGGTCCTCCTCGATCCCGAGTGCCGCGAGCAGGTCCCGTTGCTCGTGGTCGAGCTCGGCCCAGCCGGCCCGCTGCGCCCGTACCCACCGGCCGAGCGGCTCCCCTTCGAACGCCGTCTCCTGGGTGTGGGGCACCGTGCGAGCCCCGTCGCCCGTTGCGTGGTGGCTGCCCCGCCGAACGGCGGGCGCCGCTCCGGCCGTGGAGCCGGCGCAGGCGGCCGAACGGACGGATGTGCGGTCGATGTGCCGCCGATGGAGGGTCTGCACACACCGGAGAGGAGGAATCGTTCCCCGCGAACGACTGAATCGCTGGGCTCGGGGATAGACGAAGGAAGCCTCCTACCCCACTGCTGCGCTGCTTCCTGCGGCACCCGCACGGGTTCGGGCACCGGAACGTGACGTGGAAAGCGAGCCCGATGTCCTGTCTATCGTCGTCGGCAGTGCCGGCCTCCTCGGAGAACGGAGTCGGCGTCCCCGAGCCCGGTCGCTCCGACGCCGCTCACCCGGCGCCCCGGTCCGACCGCTCTCCCGGCGGATCGGGGATGCCGCCCGGTGCGGGGGCGCCGTTCTCGGTGCAGAGGGTGGACCGCGACGTGCCGGCCGCAGTCGGTCGGGTTCTCGACGAGCACTTCGCCCGCTGGGTCGCACGGGCCGGTGCCACCGACGGAACGTTCGCTGCCGATGTCGCCTGCCGGGTAGCGGACTTCACCCTGCGCGGTGGCAAGCGCATGCGGGCGCAGTTCCTGTGGTGGGCGATGCGCGCGTGCGGGTCCGGCGACGTGCCGGGCGGCGCGGCGCTGACCATGGCCGCCGCGTTGGAGCTGTTGCAGACCTGTGCGCTCGTCCAGGACGACGTCATGGACGGCTCCGTCACGCGTCGCGGCAGCCGTGCCCTGCACGTGGACGTGGCCGCCCAGTACGCGCCCGGTGCCGGTGTCCGGCGGGCGGCGGACCTGGGCGCGTGCGCGGGCGTCCTCGCCGGGGACCTCGCTCTCGCCTGGGCCGACGATCTCGCCGTCGCCGCGCTGGCGGACCTGCGGCCGCAGCACCGGCAGCAGCTGTGGGAGATCTGGTCGGACCTGCGGTTGGAGATGGTCGCCGGTCAGTACCTGGACGTCCACGGTCAGGTGACCTCGTCCCGTTCGCCAGGGCGGGCGATGCGGATCGCGTGGCTGAAGAGCGCGATGTACTCGGTGGAGCGGCCAGTCCACCTGGGTGCCGCGCTGGCCGGCGCCCGCCCGGAGCAGGTGCGGGCCCTGCGCCGGGCAGGCCGCTGCGCGGGCATCGCCTTCCAGCTCAGGGACGATCTCGACGGCGTTTTCGGGGATCCCGCGCACACCGGCAAGCCGTGTGGCGACGACGTCCGGGCGGCCAAGCCCACCTTTCTCGTTGCGGTGGCGTACACCCGGGCCGTCGCGCGCCACGACAGCGCGTCCTTGAGCGTGCTGCGCCGCCATCTGGGCGATGCGGACCTGGATGACGCCGCCTTGACGGAGGTCCGGGAGGTGCTGGTCGCCACCGGTGGCCGAGCGGTGGTCCAGGCCCGCATCGAGCGCCTGTCCGAGCGCAGCATGGGGTACCTGGAACAGGCCCGGCTGGACGACACTCCGGGCGCCGAGCGCCTGGCGGCCCTGTTGAGGGCGACGGCGGGGCTGACGCATGCTCCGGTCCACCGCAGTGGCGGGGGCACCGCATGAGCCGCGCCGTGCCGGCGGCCGACCACGTGGTCGTCGTCGGCGCCGGCCTTGCCGGGCTGTCGGCCGCCTGCCACCTGGTCGGCGCGGGACGGCGCGTCACCGTCGTCGAGCGGGACGACGCGCCCGGTGGGCGGGCTGGACGCATCCGGCGCGGCGGCTACCTCTTCGACACCGGACCCACCGTACTGACCATGCCCCATCTCGCTGACGAGGCGTTGCGGGCCGTCGGCAGCTCGCTGCGCGACCACGTCGAACTGCTGCCGCTGCATCCGGCCTACCGGGCCCGGTTCGCGGACGGCAGCGCGCTGGACGTGCACACGGACGCACAGGTGATGGAGGCCGAGGTGGAACGCTTCGCCGGTCCGCGGGAGGCGGCGGGCTACCGGGAGCTGCGCCATTGGCTCACCCGGCTCTACCACGCGCAGATGCGGCGCTTCATCGACACCAACTTCGACTCGCCCTGGCAGTTGCTCAACGTGGACCTGGCCAGGCTGGCCGCCCTGGGCGGGTTCGGCCGCCTCGGCCCGCAGATCGGCCGCCACCTGCGCGACGAGCGGCTGCGTCGCGTCTTCTCGTTCCAGGCCCTCTACGCGGGTGTGGCGCCGGCCCGGGCGCTGGCCGCCTATGCGGTCATCGCCTACATGGACACCGTGGCCGGAGTATGGTTCCCCCGCGGCGGCATGCACGCCCTGCCCCGGGCCATGGCCGATGCCGCCGCGGCGGCGGGCGCCGGGTTCCGCTACGGGAGCGCGGTCGTGGGCCTGGAGCGGTCCGGGAGCAGGGTCACTGCCGTCGTCACGGATCGTGAGCGCATCCCCTGCGACGCGGTCGTCCTCACGCCCGACCTACCCGCGGCGTACCGGCTGCTGGGGCGGGTGCCCCGCCGGGCGGTGCCCTTGCGCTTCTCGCCGTCGGCCGTCGTCCTGCACCTGGGCACGGACCGCACCTGGCCCCAGTTGGCCCACCACACCCTGTCCTTCGGCCATGCCTGGGAGCGGACTTTTGACGAACTGACGCGCACCGGCCGTTTGATGACGGACCCTTCGCTGCTGATCACCCGCGCGACCGGCACCGATCCGTCGCTCGCCCCTGCCGGTCGGCACACGCACTACGTTCTCGCGCCGGTACCCAACACCGCCATCGGTCCGGACGCCGCGGCCTGGGGCGACCTGGCGCCGGGCTACCGCCGTCACTTGCTCGACACCCTGGACCAGCGCGGGCTCACCGGGATCGGCGGGGCCGTCGAGGAGGAGTGCCTGGTGACCCCGGCCGACTGGGCGGCCCACGGGCACGCGGCGGGCACGCCGTTCTCCGCCGCCCACACCTTCGCCCAGACCGGCCCATTCCGGCCGCGCAACCTGGTGCCCGGCCTGGAGAACGCGGTGCTGGCCGGCTGCGGCACCACCCCCGGCGTCGGCGTACCCACGGTGCTGATCAGCGGGAAGCTCGCCGCCGACCGCATCACCGGCACGCCGCGCCGGATCCGTCCGCCCCGCCGCGCACCGGTGCCTTGCAGGCCACCTTGCCCCGGTGCGGCGGCCCCGGTCCCCTTCTCGACCGGGGGAGCCGTGAATGACGGCCCGTGAACTGGACGCCGCGGGCATCACCGCGCCGGTCCTGCGCGCGGCGTACACCGCCTGCCGTGAGCTCAACGCGCGGCACGGCCGCACCTACTTCCTGGCCACCCGGCTGCTGCCGGTGGACCGCCGGTGCGCGGTCCACGCCCTGTACGGCTTCGCCCGCTGGGCGGACGACATCGTCGACGGGCTGGACCGCGAGACGCCCGCCGAGCGGGACCTGCTGCTGAAGTCGCTGGAGGAGGACCTGGCAGAGGGCCTGCGGGGCGGGGGCACGGACGAGCCGGTGGTGCGGGCGGTCGCGGACACCGCCGGCCGGTACGGCATCGACCCGCTGCTGTTCACCGACTTCATGGCCTCGATGCGTGCCGACCTCACCGTCACCGACTATCCGACGTACCAGGACCTGTACCGCTACATGCACGGCTCGGCTGCGGTGATCGGCCTGCAGATGCTGCCCGTCCTCGGGACGGTGACGGACCGCGCGGAGGCCGAGCCGTACGCGGCGGCCCTCGGGGTGGCGTTCCAGTTGACCAACTTCCTGCGGGACGTGGGCGAGGACCTGGACCGCGGCCGGGTCTACCTGCCGGGCGACCTGCTGGCGGTCCACGGGGTGGACCGGCCGCTGCTGGAATGGAGTCGGCGCACCGGCCGGGACGACCCCCGGATCCGGGCCGCCCTGGTCGACGCCGCCGGGCTGGCCCGCGGCGTCTACCGGGACGCGGAGCCGGGCATCGCGATGCTGGAGCCCCGAGTGCGGCCCTGCATCCGGACCGCGTTCGTGCTCTACGGAGGGATCCTGGACGCGATCGCCGAGGACGGATACGCGGTGCTGCACCGGCGTTCGGCTGTGCGCCTGCGCCGGCGGGTGGCGGTCGCGGCGTCGGGGCTGGCACACCTCCTGGCCGCTCGGGTGCGGGCCGCGGCACTGGGAGGTTTCCTTGGCGGTGCGCCGCGCCGCCGTTCGAAGGGCCGCCTGGTGGGGCGGAGGGCAGCGCGGTGAACGCGTTCGCCCGGCGACGCTGGACACCGCCCCTGCGACTGCGCCAAGGCCCGCCCTGGGCGCGGCAGGAGCCGTCGTGGCGGGCGGCGAAGCCCGCGCTGATCGTGTCCGCCCTTGAACGGGCGGCGGCCCGGCCCTCGGGGAACTGGTTCGTCGTCGGCTCCGCCGGGAGCATCGCGGCCGACGGCCGGCCGTGCGGGCGCCTGGTCGGCGGTACCGAGGTGGTGCTGTGGCGGGACGGCGCGGGGGCGCTGCGGGCCGGGCCGGGCATCTGCCCGCACCTGGGGGCCCCGCTGAAGGACAGCCGGGTGGTGTGCGGCACGCTGGTCTGCCACTGGCACGGCCTGGCTCTGGACGGCGGCCGGGCCGCCGGGTGGGAGCCCTACCCGGTGTACGAGGACGGGGTCCTCGCGTGGGTGCGGCTGGACTCCGTCGGCGGTGAGGAGCCCACCGAGCGGCCGGTGGTGCCGCGGCGGCCGACCCTGGCAGGGGCCGTCGCGGCGGTGTACACCGGGCTGGGCCGGTGCGAGCCCGAGGACGTGGTGGCCAATCGGCTGGACCCGTGGCACGGCTCCTGGTTCCATCCCCACTCCTTCGTGGATCTCAGGGTGGTGGAGGCACCGAACGGCGCCGGGGACGAGGAGGAGGGGTTCGTTGTCGACGTGTCGTTCCGGGTGGCCGCGCGGCTGGTCGTGCCCGTGCGCGCGGTGTTCACCGCACCCGAGCCCCGCACCGTCGTGATGCACATCACCGAGGGCGAGGGGGCCGGGTCGGTGGTGGAGACCCATGCCACTCCGCTCACCGCCCCCTGCACGCCCGGCCCGCGCACGGCGGTGGTGGAGGCGGTCCTCGCCGCGTCCGGGCGGCGCGGCTTCGCCGCGGCCCGGGCGCTCGCTCCCCTCCTACGCCCCGTGCTTCGCCACGCCGCCGGTCGGCTGTGGCACGACGACCTGGCCTACGCAGAGCGCCGCTGGGCCCTGCGCAGCACCGGCCGCTTCCCCGGCTGAGTACGGGCCGGGGAGCGGCTGCCTGCCCTGCGGCCCGCCGGTCAGAGGGCCGCGCGGTGGGCCAGGGCGCGCAGCAGGCGGGAGCGGCCGGCGCGGGGGACGGACCACAGGGTGTGGCCGGCGACGCCCCAGCGGGCGAGCAGGGCGTTGGCCGCTTGGAAGCCGGTGGTGGCTGCGCGTTCCATCAGGGCGACTGGCAGGTCGGTGCGGACTAGGTCCCCGGCGAGGACGACGGCGGGGTGCGGGGTGGTGATGCCGGGGCGGCGCGCCCATCCGCCCACCGGGAACGCCGGGCAGTCGCTGCGCCATTCGTGGCGGACGTCCACCGGGCGGGCATCGCGGGTCTCCGGGTAGACCTCGTGCAGTCGGGCCGTCATCCGCTCCTGGACGTCCTTGTGTTCGGCGTCCTCGTCCACGGCGTAGGCGTGCAGTTCGACCACCGATCCGCCGGTGCGGGCGGACCAGCGGGCCGCTTCCCCCTCCCAGCGGTCGAGCACGCTGATGTTGTCCAGTCCGTCGTAGCCGCTGGTGCCGAGGAAGCCGGGCCGGTCCGGGGCTACCGGGCGGTCCAGCCAGAGCCGGGAGACCAGGAAGGGCGGCGCCGTGCGCAGGGCGGCGATGTCGGCGCGCCACCGCTCATCGCCCAGCTGGTCCGAGGCGGCGACCAGGCGTTGCAGGCCGTTGGCGTCGAGGGCGAGGACGACGCCCTGGTGGCGCTCGGCTCCTCGTCCCGGGGCCGTCACCTCGATGTCGCCGTCGGGCAGGGGCCGGATCGAGTCGACGGCGGACGCGGTGTGCAGGTCGGCGCCGAGGGCATTCAGGTACCGGGCCAGCGGCTGCCACAGGGCCTGGGGGTAGGGGTCCGTGGGGACGTCGAACAGCAGGCCCTCGGAGGATCCGAGGAAGTAGATGTGGAACATCAGCAGCAGTTCGGCGGCGGACAGGTGGCGCGGGTCGGTGAAGAAGCTGCGGGAGAACACCTCGAAGGCGAGGTGGTGGGCGGCTGGGGGAAAGTTGATTTCCGCCAGGAAGTCGTGTGCGCTGGTGTCGTCGTACCGCTCGAAGACCTCCGGGACGCGGACGTCGAGTAGCGGCAGGGCCGCCCGTGCGTCCAGGGCGGCCAGGTCCCGCAGACCGAAGGTGGGGCTGAGGACGACGAAGCCGGCCGCACTGAGCGGAGGGGTGCGCGGTACCCGGGCGAAGCTGTCGGTCAGCCCGCAGCGGTGGCGCAGCGGATAGTCGGGCAGGCCGACCAGCCGGGTGAGCCCCGGGTCGGTGCGCCGTAGCAGGCCGCGCAGGTTGTAGTACTGGCGGAAGAAGGCGTGGAAGCCTCGGCTCATGGTGGCAGCCGAGCCGTCGGCGAGCCGGGTGGGCCAGCCGGCAATGCGTCCGCCCAGCACGGGTTCCCGTTCGTGGAGGGTCACCGCGATGCCGCGTTCCGCGAGCGCGGTGGCGGCGGCCAGGCCGGCGATCCCACCGCCGACGACGGCCACCCGGGGCGGTTCGGTTCCGGGCAAGCGGGCGTGGCCCGGCGCGGCCGGCACCACTTCGGCCCGGCGGTCGCGACCGCGCCGGGCGGCGGGCGGCATCGTGTTCCTCACGCGTGCGCCTCCAGGCGGGCAGTGTCCGGGCTCGCTGCGGCACCGGGCGGGGCGGGTGACGGGCTGGGGCGGGCGGCGAGGAAGGTGTGGACGATGCCGGTCTGCCAACCGGCGACCGGCAGGGTGCGCACCGCTGCGAAGCCGGCCCGTGCCAGGCGGGCGGCGAAGTTCGGGGCGGTGTCGAAGTCCAGGACGCTGCGGCGCAGGTGACGGTAGAGGTCGCGGTCGCCGGTGAGCGCTCCCAAGGGTTCGATGATCCCCCGGCAGACGGCGTTCCACAGCACCCGGTGGGCCGCCGAGCCGGCGAGACTGTACTCGTGGACGGCGAGCCGCCCGCCCGGTCGCAGCAGCGTGTACACGTCAGCGAGGACGGCGTCGGGGTTGGTGGTGTTGCGCAACAGGTACGCGGCGAACACCGCGTCGTAGGTCTGCCCGGCACGGGAAGCGGTGGCGGTGTCCAGCAGGTGTTCGGCGGTGCGGTGCAGGAACGACACGTTCTGCGGCCAGGACTTGGCGGCCGCCTGCGCCAGCATGCCGGCTGAGGCGTCGACGGCGGTGATCCGGGCGTGCGGCACGGTTTCGAGCAACGCCCGGGTCGAGGCCCCGGTGCCGCAGCCGAGGTCCAGCACGCGCAGACCGGCCCCGCCGTCGGGCAGGCACAGGCGGCGGGCCGAGCGGCGCAGCGCGCCGAGGTGGCCCGGGTTGAGTGCGGTCAGCAGGTCGTAGGCCGGTGCGGCGTGGTCGAAGGCACGGGCGAGGTCGTGGTCGCGCAGGAGTGTCGTCAACGGTCGTCCTCACGAGCGTCGGGGGCGGGTTCAGGGGTGGTGCCGAGCGGGGAGCGGGGCAGCAGGGGAAGTTCGGCGGCGCAGCGCAGCATCGGGCCGATGCGGCAGCGCAGGCCGATGCGCAGTTCCTCGGCGGGCGTGCTCCTGCCGTCGAGGAAACGCAGTACCTGTTCGGCGGGGGTGCGGCGGAACAGGTCGGTGAAGAAGCGGGGGCCGTCGATCCGGCCGGTGTCCAGGGCGCGCAGCAGGACGGCGTCCATGAACAGTGCCCGTCGGCGGTGGGGTGCGGGCGCCGGTGCTTTCCCGTCGGCTGCCGGCTGCCGGCCGAGGGCGCAGACGATGGTCCGGCTCTGCCGCTGGATGGCGGCGAAGGTGTAGCCGGTGGCGGGGCGGGTGGCGCCGCCGGCGGTGCCGATGCGCACATGTGCGGGCCCGGCGCGGCGCGGGAACCGGGCGTCCGTCATGGGGATGACGCCCTGCTCGACGTCCTCCACGGTGAATGCGCCCAGGCCCAGGATGCCGCGGGTGTAGTCGTGGAGCGCCTGCTCGTAGCCGGCGGTGGTCAGGGTGCGCCGGGAGAACTCGGTGTACTCCACGAGGGCGCGGTCGGGGGCCAGCGGCAGGACGTAGCCGAAGCCGAGGCCGTGTGCGGGCTGCGGGACGCGGAAGTCCATCAGGTGCGCCGCACGGGGGTCGAAGCGCTGGCGGTCGGTGTGCACGAACCAGCCGCGGAAGTGCTGCAGGAGGGTCGTGCGGGCCAGAGGCGCCCGCTCGGGCGGCCTGGAGTCGAACACGTACCGGGCGTCGAGGGTGAGCGGCCGGCCCGCCGGGTCGGCGCCGACCACGCGGGCGCCGGGGCGTCCGTCCGGCCGCGTCCGCACCGCGTGGACCGTGGCCCGCACGATCCTGGCCCCGGGGTGAGCGGAGAGCCGGTCGTGGACCAGGTCCTCGAAGGCGGTGGAGCGCAGCATCCGGTAGCGCAGCGGGGCGGTCTCCACCTCGATGACGTTCCCGTCAGGGCTGGTGATCCGCAGCCGGGACCACTGCGCCGCGACGGCCTGCTCGTACTCCCCCGGCCCGTCGTCCCAGAAACACCACGTCCGCGGCGCCGGGCGCAGCGGACCTTCGGGTGCCTCGACGACGGTCAGGTCGAACCAGGGGCCGTGCCGGTGTCCCTCTCGCTCGTGTGTGACCAGCCGGTTGGCGAGACTGAGTCCGGCGGCTCCTCCACCGATGACGACCAGGGAAAGGGGCGCGGTTTCAGCGGCTCTTCTCAACCTTCCTCCGCCTTCCGGCTCTGGACGGGCACTTGCCGCGCTCACACGCCCGGCCACGACACGGCCATCGCTGTCCGGGCTTGGCCATGCGAGACAGCGTGGCAGGGCGCGGGCGCCGGGGCGGGTGTGTGGGCGGCGTTGTGTCGACGAGTCATACGCAGTGGGTTCCCACTTTCCCACCCCTGCCCGGAGCCGACCACGCCATTCGCCGGGACATGCTGACGAGTCGACCGTCCGGCGAGGCCACGATCCTCCGGGGCCGACCCGAGGTACGGCTCAGACGCCAGGAGCCGGTTGCGGACCAGGGCTTCGTCGCGGTCTGCTGCGAATCGACATGCACAGCTGCAGGAGTCCGGCGGAGGCCGCGGCCGGGAACTCCAGCGGGTCGGTGAACGCGCCGGTGATCTGCAGGTCGGCGCCGGCGGTGCGGGCGGCCCGGGGCGAGGCCGCCGCCCGGAGGGTGGACGAGCAGATCCACGGCAGCCTTGCCGCCGAGCAGGACTACGGTCCTTAGGGGAAGCGCGCGGCCCCAGTCGGCGCGCGCGGGACAACGTTCGGCCGCAGCGGCCGGCCCGTTCTACCAGCGGGTGAGGTGCTCCCCCAGCGCCCGGCGCAGCAGGGCGGGGCCGCGTCGGCGGCCGGGCAGCACTGGGGCTCGCCGCTGGCGGCGTCGGCGACGATGCTGCTGTCGATCAGGGCGGTCCAGGTGCCGCACTGGACGTCGTACTCCTCGATCCAGCCGGCCGGTCGGCCGTGAGCGGGACACAACGCAGCCGCCGCCACCGGCTGTATCGCGCGGCCGCGGGTCCGTTTGCCGGGCCGAGGACTTGGTTCAGCTGGCGTCGGCCGCGTGCTGGACGGCCATGCCGACGTGGTGCAGGAGACCATGCTCCGCGTCGTCAACTCCCTGGAATCGCTGCGCGAGCCGTCATCCTTCCGGTCCTGGCTGGCGGCGGTGGCGATGAACGAGGTCCGTCGACGCTGGACGGCCCGGAAGGCGGCCCCCGTTCCGGGGCTGCAGGAGCTGACACAGGTCGTCGATCCGGCCGCCGACTTCGTGGACCTGACCATCCTGCGACTCGGCCTGACCGGCCAGCGCAGGGAGGTCTCCGAAGCCACCCGCTGGCTGGACGAGCGCGAGCGCGACCTGCTCTCCCTCCGGTGGCTGGAGACCGGCGGCGAGCTCACCAGGGCCGAACTGGCGGCGGCCCTCGGCCTCACACCGCAGCACGCCGCCGTACGCGTTCAGCGGATGAAGGAACAACCGGAGGTCGGCCGCCAGGTGGTGCGAGCACTCGCCGCCGACCCGCCGTGCGCCGAACTGTCGGCGCTCACCACGGCCTGGGACGGGACGCCCGCCGTACCGTGGCGCAAGCGCATCGCCAGGCACATCCGGAACTGTCCGCACTGCGCCGAGCACCAGCACACTCTGGCACCGGTCGAGGGACTGCTCGCCGGCCTCCCGCTACTGCTTCCGCCACCGCACCTTGCCGCCTCACAGCACCTGGTCGCGTTCGCCGCCACGGCCGCACAGCAGGCACCCTCCCACACAGCGTCCGCGCCGAAACGGTCGGCCGCCCAGACACGCAGGCTCCACCCACGCGACGGGCGAGCGGTCAGGGCGGCCAAGGCAGCCGGGGGAGTCGCGGTCACCTTGACCGTCCTCGCCGGAGTGCAGATCCAAGCGGCGGTCGAGCGGGCCGAGGCGGGGCACCCGAAAGCGGCCACGTGCAGCCGGCCCGCGGTCGCCGGGTCGACGCCGTCTTGCTCACAGATCAGCAGGTACTCGGCCAGACCCCGGGCGTAGGGAGGCCGCGCGGGAAAGGACCTGCCACGGGCAGGCACCTCGCCTCGCGTGCCTGGATCATGCACGCCCGCCGCCACGCCCGCGACTACGAACGGCTCATCCAGCACTCCGAATCGCTGATCACCTGGGCAGCGATTACCATCATGACCAGGCGCATCAGACGCACATCCCGCCGCAAGGGACAGTCGCCGCCCCGCGAAGCCCAGCGGGACTGATCGCTCTCACGGTGGCTCGGGCCACTGAAGCCCGGATTCGCGGGCGCAAACCCGACCCACTGTTCCACGGTCCGGTGCGGCCCGTCAGCGGATCCTCGGGTTAGGCATTGCGAAAGCGGAATCCGGGTTCATACTTGTGGTATGTCGGATGAGCGGGAGCCGCGGACGAGCTGGACGTTCCTGACACAGCACGCGCGTGTGCTGTTGATGATCTCGCGGGACGCGGACATGCGCTTGCGGGACGTGGCCGCGATGTGCGGTATGACCGAACGGGCCGCGCGGGCGATCGTCGTGGACCTGGAGAAGGCCGGCTACCTGACCCACACCCGGCATGGACGCCGCAACCGCTACCACGTGGTCCGCGGCACGTACTTCCGTCATCCCGCCGAGGGCCACCACGAGATCGCTGGACTGCTGGCCCTGTTCGCCGATCCCGCCCCCGACTCCGGCCACCAGCCCGCGACCACCAGCGGTGATCATCATGATGAGCGTCTGTGAACCCGCGCCAACCCATCTCCCGCACCCCGCCGCACCCTGTGCGCATCCCGGCCGCCCGGCCACCGCCCCCTCCCGGTGAGGCGGTGAGTCCGGTGCCCAACCCCCTCGGATCCGCCCGCCACAACTGCCCTGAACCTTCGCGAGTTCTCACCCCGCGCCTGCGGATCACCACCACGAAGCTCCCCGGGACGGCCGTGATCGTCCGCCTCGACGGCGAAGCAGACCAGGAAGACCGCCGCAGGCTGGACAACGCCCTATCCCGTGCTCTCCAGGACCGCCCACCCCGGCTGGTCATCGACCTTGCCGGCCAGACCTTCTGCTACTCCGTGTGCCTCAACGCCCTGCTCGCCGCCCGCCTTGACGCAAACGCCGCAGGCGTGGAGATGATGCTGGCCGCCCCGCCGCCCCAGACCATGCGGTTGCTGGAGATCACCGGCACCGACGCGGCCTTCACCATCCACCCCAGCGTGCACGCGGCCCTGGCGAACGCCCGGTACGTCGGGTGAGGAGCAGCCCCATGGACACCCCGTCGCGCTACGCGGTCACCTTGCCCGGCCGGCACGGCCTGCCCGAGGTCGTCGTCGTCCACCCCTTACGTCCTCTGCTACGAGTGCGACGGCCTCGGCTGGTGTCCCGGATGCGGTGGCCGCGGGTGGGTGCTCGGCCAGCCCCACCGGAGGAGCCGATGCAGGGAATGAGATTGCGGGCCATCCGTTCCTTGAGCGTGGCGTTCGCCGGGATGCGTCCGCGTGGTGCGGGCGGGATCTGCTCGTCGTGGGCCAGGCGGCCGGTGGCCATGAACGTGTCGGTGCCGCGGGACAGTTGGCGGTCTCTTGTGGCCTCGAGGTTGGTCTCGGAGCAGTAGCCGGCGTCGACCAGTGCCTGCTTGGGGTGGGCGCCGGTGTTCGCCGCGGACTGGTCGAGCAACGTGGTGTAGTTCAGCGCGTCCGAGGCGTTGGTCGTCACGTCGGCGGCGGTGATGACCTGGTGTTCGGCGTCCACGACGGCCTGGGCGTTGTAGGCCTGGATGTAGGCGCCGTCGCTGTTCTTCATGATCCGCGAGTCGGGGTCGGTGAAGTTGGCCTGCGCCTTGGGCTTGGGACGGGACTTCGCGGCGGCCTTCTCGCCGGCGTCGGTGACGGCCTGCTCGTCGCTGGTGCCGGCGCGCTGCTGGCGGCGGCGCTCGATCTCCTCGGCGTGCTCGCGTGCCTTGTCGGCTGCTTCGGCCTCGATCTGCGCGCGGGCGGACTGCAGCCTGGCCAGGCGCTTCTCGCGCCGGTCCAGTTCGGCGGGCAGGTCGGTGTCCTTGCCCTCGATACCGAACCTCTGGTCCTCGGCGGTGTCGGTGGCCTCGGCGTCGGCCAGCAGGGCTGCGGCCTAGGCCTCCAGGGCGGCGATCTCGGCTTCGATCCGCTCTTCCTTGTCGACCAGGCGGCCGTAGCTCATCGCCTTGTGCTTGGAGGCGTTCGCCTCCAGCTTCGTGCCGTCCAGGGCGACGCGGCCCATCTTGACCATGCCGAGCTTCTGCGCGAGGTGCAGCGACTGGGTGAACAGGTCGGCCAGGGCGTCCAGGTGGCGGCGGCGGAACCGCGAGACGGAGCGGAAGTCCGGGGCCTGGTCGGCGGCCAGGAAGCGGAACGCGACGTCGTCGGCGCACTTGCGCTCGATCGCCCGCGAGGAGCGCACCCCGGTGGTGTAGCTGTAGATCAGCAGACGCAGCATCAGCCGCGGGTCGGGGCGGGTAGCCGCGCTTCTCGGTGTAGTCGGCCAGGACCGGCCCGAGGTCCAGCACCTCGTCCACCAGGTCCGCGACGAACCGGGCGAGATGGTCCTGGGGCAGCCAGTCGTCCAGCGACGGGGGCACCAGCAGGAACTGGTGCGGGTCGAACGCCCTGAAACGCTTGTCCACCGCCGCCGAACGGCCCTGCGGCTGCTTCGGCTCGACCGGCTCGACCTCGAACAGACCCTCCCCACCACGCATGCCGAGATTATCCCGCACCTGATCGCCCACGGCCGCTCTGCTGTCCGCCGAACAGCGAAGGCCCCGGTTCTCGGCTCAACGCGTGAACCGGGGGGGCTGAACGCTGAGTTCAGCGCCCGGGGCGGCTGAGTGAGGATAGGCCCCACAGCTCGGCGATGCGGCCGTCCTGTACCCGGAAGATCTCCATCATCGAGGGGAGAGCCTGTTCCTCAACTCCCGCCGGGATGCCGTGCAGGCTCGTACGGACCGCGGCTTTGTCCGCATCCACGAGCATGTCCTCGACGATGACCTGGATGTCCGGGAACATGGCGTGGAGCCCGCTCCACGCCTTCACAACGCTGTCGACGCCAACGGTGCCCAACGGGTGGCTCACGAAGTCGGCGGAGAAGATCGTCTTTGCCGCGATGAGGTCACGGGCGTTGAATGCCTCATACATGCGCTGTGCGATGGCTCTTACGTCGTCTGTCATCTCACGCTTCCTGTCCAGGACATGGGCGTGGATCAGCTTATGAGACGAGCTGTAGGGGACCTGCGCGAGATGCCGACCCCGGCGAAGACAGCGAAGAACTTCGTCTCGACCGACTCGGACTCGAACAGGCCGTCCTCACCACGCACACCGAGATCATCCCGCACGAGCGATCACGAAACCCATGAGTACCGCTTACTGACCCACGCTCCTAGCGATCACCGCTCGGCAGCCCCTTGGGTAAAACCGCTGGCCGCTGGGCGCTCGACTTTCGACGTTTTCGCAGGCCGGGGTGTGGGTCGCTCGGGCGGGTGATGTGGCGTCATCAGGCCGCGGATGGCCGTGACAGCGAAGAAGCATCGGAGGTGCTTATGTCTCCTCGGGGAGGGACCCTCCGATGCTTCCAGACGGGACAGTACCCGCTTCACCGCTTGCCGTGTTGGCGCTGGTGCGGGGCAGCTTCACCATCCCGACGTTCCGGACCTTCGCGGCGCTGGTCACGGGCTTGATCGCGCGGACCGGACGGTGCACGGTGACCGGGATGCTCACCGGTGCGGGGTTGACGCGGGGTTGACGCGGGGTTGATTTCCGGGCCGGAGCCTCAGCCGTTGGCCAGGGTGCGGCCGAGAAGGGGCAGCAGGCAGTCCCAGTGGCGCTGCAGTGCGGCGGGGTTGAAGGCATCGGTGTCGGACATGGTGAAGCCGTGAATGGTGCCGGGGTAGATCTCGGAGGTGTAGCTGACACCTGCGGCATCCAGGGCCTGGTTGAGCTCGCCGAGGGCCTCGGGTGACATGTCACCTTCGGCGTGGCCGAGGTAGACCTGGGCGGTGAGCTTGGAGAGGAGGTCGGGCCCGTCGGCGCCTACGGGGCCGTGGAATCCGGCGACGGCGGCCACCCGGCCGGGGTGGGCCGCGGCGGTGCGCATCGCCAGGAGGCCGCCTATGCAGTAGCCGGTCACCGCGACCGGTCCGGCACTGACCTCGGGCCGAGTGGTGAGGAACCTTAGGTAGGCGTCGGCGTCACTCAGGACACGTTCGGGGGTGTGCGCCTCGATCAAGGGCATCACCTGGGCGAAGACCGCGGGCCGGAGCTCTTCTCCAATGTGCTCGGGAAGCTCGATCACCGGTGCCGGGCCGTGCCGGTAGAAGAGGTTGGGGACGAGCACGTAGTACCCGTGTCCGGCCAGTTCGCGGGCCATCTCCCGCAGCACGGGCCGGATCCCGAAGCCGTCCGCGTACATCAGCACCCCTGGGTGCCGCCCGCCACCGTCGGGGAAGGCGGTGAACGCGTCGGCCTGGCCGTCCGCGGTGGGAATCTGCAGCATCTTGGTGGGCATGAATTCTCCTGTCGTGGTTGACGTGTCGAGCCTGTGATCAACACGACGGAGGCGGAGCCCGAGCAGCAGCGCGAGATCCTCGATCCAACAGCGGGCCAGCACCGGCCCGTACGGCGCTCAGAAGAGCACCGGGTCACCAATCCGTGTGTGGCGCAATGCCGTCCCGGTAGTCATAGCTGCACAACGTAGCCCATCGGGTAAAGCCGATGCCAGCCCCAGTGCTGTTCGCGAGCTCGGGCGGGTGATGTGGCGTCATCAGGCCGCGGATGGCCGTGACAGCGAAGAAGCATCGGAGGTGCTTATGTCTCCTCGGGGAGGGACCCTCCGATGCTTCCAGACGGGACAGTAACCGCTTCACTGCTCGCCGTGTTGGCGCTGGTGCGGGGCAGCTTCACCATCCCGACGTTCCGGACCTTCGCGGCGCTGGTCACGGGCTTGATCGCGCGGACCGGACGGTGCACGGTGACCGGGATGCTCACCGGTGCGGGGTTGACGCGGGCGTGGTCGCACGACCGGGCGCACGCGTTCTTCGCGCGAGCCCGCTGGAACCCGGAAGTCCTGGGCATCTCGCTGTCCCAGGTGATCGCCCGCCTGCTGCTGCCCGAGGATGCGGTGCTGATTGTCGCTGTGGACGACACGCTGTTCAAGCGGCGCGGGAAGAAGGTCTTCGGTGCCGCGTGGCAGCACGACGGCGCCGCGAAGGGCCTCAAGCCGGTTGGTCGGGGAACCTGCTTCGTCGTGGTCGGCATCGTGGTCCAACTTCCGTTCCTGGCCCGGCCGGTGTGCCTGCCGGTGATGGCCCGGCTGTGGCGGCCCGGGCAGGAGAAGTCCAAGGTCGACCTGGCCGCGTCCATGGTCGCTCTGCTGGCCGCCTGTCACTACCGGCGGCGCATCCACGTGGTCGCGGACGCCGCCTACCACGGCGGGGCATTGCGTGATCTTCCCGCCACCTGCACGTTCACCACCCGGTTGCCGGCATCGGCGGTGCTGTACGACCTCGCCCCGCCCCCAACCGGCCGCCGTGGTCGGCCCGCCCTGAAGGGCGCGCGGCTGGGCACGGCCAAGGAACTGGCCGAGCGGGCCGTCTTCCGAGCGTGCCAGGTCACGCGCTACCAGCGCACCGAGACCGTGCACCTGGCCGAGACCACCTGCCTGTGGTACGGCTCCTTCCACACCCGCACCGTCCGCGTGATCCTCCTGCGGGACGAGGACACCACCAGCAGCTACGACCTGGCCCTGGTCACCACCGACCTGCACACTCCCGCCCCGCAGTTGGTCAACAGGTACGCGTGGCGGTGGTCGATCGAGGTCACCTTCGCAGAGGCCCGCGACCTGCTCGGGGTCGGCCAGGCGAGGAACCAAGTGAACCTGAAACCCCGTCAACCCATTCTGGCCAGCTGATCAGTACCTCCCGCACACCGGGGGAAGCTCCTGGAGAAGCGCCTCCGCCTGGGGGCAATGGCCTGGTGCTCCGAAGTCCGAACCGGGCCGCTTTGGCGTCCACACATGCCAGAAGGGCGGGCGCGCGCGGCCTCGGGCTCCCGTCGCGGTTCCTCGCGCCGGTTACCGGCGCAGCGCCGCGGGGTCGATGTCGAGGGGGAACGGCTCGGTGAGTGCGGTGGTCTCGCCGACCTGGACGAGCCGGTCGACGTAGATGCCGTGCTCCAGGTGGCCGAGGTAGAGGCGCGGGGCGGGGTCGAGCTCCAGGCGCCAGTAGTGCGGACCTGTTCGTCGTGGCCGAGTCGGCCGATGGCCATGAACGTGTCGGTGCCGCAGGCCAGTTGGCGCTCCCGTGCGGCTTCGAGGTTGGTCTCGGGCAGTAGCCGGCGTCGACGAGGGCCTGCTTGGGGTGGCGGCCGGTGTTCTGCGCGGACTGGTCGAGCATCGTGGTGTAGTTCAGCGCGTCGGAGGCGTTGGTCATCACGTCGGCGGCGGTGATGACCTGGTGGGGCTCGTCCACGACGTCCTGGGCGTTGTAGGCCTGGATGTAGGCGCCGTCGCTGTTCTTCATGATCCGTGAGTCGGGGTCGGTAATCTCGGCCTCGACCTGCTATTCCTTGTCGACGAGGCGGCCGTAGCTCATCGCCTTGTGCTTGGAGGCGTTCGCTTCGAGCTTGGTGCCGTCCAGGGCGACGCGGCCCATCTTGACCATGCCGAGCTTGGTCGCGAGGCGCAGCGACTGGGTGAGCAGGTCGGCCAGGGCGTCGAGGTGGCGGCGGCGGAACCGGGCGATCGAGCGGAAGTCCGGGGCCTGGCCGGCGGCCAGGAACCGGAACGCGACGTCGTCGGAGCACTTGCGCTCGATCGCCCGCGAGGAGCGGACGCCGGTGGTGTAGCCGTAGATCAGCAGGCGCATCATCAGCCTGGGGTCATACGGCGGGTAGCCCCGCTTCTCGGTGTAGTCGGCCAGGATCGGGGAGAGGTCGAGTACCTCGTCGACCAGGTCCGCCACGAACCGGGCGAGGTGGCCCTCGGGCAGCCAGTCGTCCAGAGACGGCGGCAGCAGCAGGATCTGATGCGGATCGAACGTCCGGAACGTCTTGTCCACCGCTGCCGTACGACCCGGCGTCCGCTTCACCTCGACCGGCTCGATCTCGAACAGCCCATCCTCGCCACGCATATCGGGATCATCCCGCACGAAAGATCACGAGACGCAGGCGGGTGCCACGTTACTGAGACACGCTCCTAGCCCCCGCCCCCAACCCCGACACCTACGTCACCAACCCCCACAGCGTCAGCGACCCGCTCGGCCTCGCCGCCGTCGACGAGAACGACGTCACCTGGGGCGGACACGTCACCTACCAGCCCACGGACCACCTCGGCCGCGCCAAGGGCGTCTTTGCCATCCTCGACTCCACCATGATGGGCGGCAAGACCAACCCGCAGTACGACCCGGTCGGCTGGGTCACCGGCAAGGGCTACAACCGAGCCCACCTCCTCGGCGCGAAGCTCGGCGGCTCCAACAAGGACCCCCGCAACTTCGTGACGATGCACCAGTACGCCAACACCCCCATCATGCGCGACCTCGAAGGCCAAGTCCGCAGGGCGGTCGAGGTGGCCGGCGGCCTGACGCAGACTGCTGATCAGCTCTCCGTACTGGGTCTGCTGCGAGGCGCTCGCTGAGCCGCCGAGGTTCATGTAGACGTGGGTGACCTGGCCGTAGGGAGTGTCTGCAGCGGCCGGCGTGATGGAGCTGGACAGTCCGAGCAGGCACGCGGCGCTCAGCGCGAGGGCTCCGACACGGGGGGCGCGTCGGGACGCGGGCATCGGGCTCATCTGGTTCCTTTGTTCGGGGCCTCGCCGGGTGCGGTGGGGCCGGTGCGGACCTGGCCCCCGGGGAGGTGCTGCCTGGGCGGTCGGCCGGGGGAAATGGCGCTGCGGGTGGCAGCCGACCCGGCTTAGGGCTGGGCCGGCTGACCGAGGAAACGGTGGCACGGCGGTGCGTGCATCAGCGCGACGGCGACGGGTTCCCCGGGCGGCGCCCGTGGCAGGCGTCGAGTCCGGGGCCGGAGCCGGCTGGTGCCGAGCCACGCCACCGACGGTACCGGTGCGAGTCCGCGGGGGCTTCGCGGTGAGTGCACGGTCCTTTTCTGACGGTGCGACAGTCCGCGCGCGGCGGGCGTGCCGATCCGGCTCTCCCCACGGGGCCGCTGTGGCACGCCGTGCAGGCAGGGCGAAGGACGGTGCGTTGAGGGGTCGGGTCAGGCATTTAGCGTTGAGGGGCGGTTCCGGGCGGCCGTTGGATGCCCGGGAGCCCTGGCCTTGCTCGTTTCTTCGAACGTCCTCGGGGTGGACATCATGACGATCAGTGAGGGACCGGTAAGCGGTGTCTCGGGCGGGCGTTCCTTCGAGCCGGACCTGCGCGGGATGACGCGGATCAACCTGCGGCCGATCGCCTCGCCGATGCCGCTCGGCTTCTACACGGTGGGGATCGCCTCGGTGATGGTCGGCTGCTTCCAGCTGGGAGTCTTCGAGGACGACGCCCGACGGGCGGTGGGCTTGGTGATCCTGCCGGCCTTCGTGCTGCAGCTGGTGGTCGCGGTCTTCGCGCTCGGCGCGAGGGACGTGCTGGCGGCTACCTTGATGGCCTGCTTCTCGGGCCTGTGGCTGGCCAGCGCGCTCGTGCTGGTGCTGGATCCGCCGGGCGGCACCCGGGTACTCGGCGTGCTGAACGCGACGTTCGCGGCTTTCGCCCTGATGATGGCGGCGGTCGCGGGTCGCAAGCGGGCCCTGTGGCTGGTGCTGTGCACCGCGGTCCCCCGCTTCGCGGTCGCCGCGGTCGCCAGCCTGACCGGAGTCTCCTGGTGGGGCACGGCCTCCGGGGCGCTCGGCCTGCTGCTGGCAGCGGTCGCCCTCTACACGGCGTTCGCGCTGATGCTGGAGGACATGCGCGGCGAGGAGGTCCTGCCGATTGGCCGCAGCGGCCCCGCCCACCACGCGGTGGAGGGCGATCTGAGCGTCCAGCTGCGCGACCTCGAACGGCAGGCCGGCGTCCGCCGCACCCTCTGAACTCCTCCACGAAGGTGACGATCATGAGCATATCCATGCCCGTCGGCGGGATCACCCCCGTCGGCGGGGCGCCCCGGGAGGTCGCGGACCTGGTCCTGCGCAACGCCCGGATCCACACCGGCGACCCGGCCCGGCCCGCCGCCTCCGCTCTGGCTGTTCGCGGCGGCCGCATCGTGGCGCTGGGCGACGACGGGGACGTCGCCTCCCACGTCGGGGTGGGCACCCGGGTGGTGGACGCGCTGGGGCGCCGGACCGTGCCCGGGCTCAACGACTCCCACCTGCACGTCATCCGGGGCGGGCTGAACTACGTGCTGGAGCTGCGCTGGGACGGGTTGCGCTCGCTGCGTCAGGCGCTCGCGATGCTGCGTGAGCAGGCCGGCCGCACCCCGAAGGGCCAGTGGATTCGGGTGGTCGGCGGCTGGACGGCCGAGCAGTTCGCAGAACGGAGGCTCCCGACACCGGCCGAGCTGAACGCGGCCGCCCCGGACACGCCGGTGTTCGTGCTGCACCTGTACCAGAGTGCGATCCTGAACCGGGCAGCTGTGCGGGCGGCCGGCTTCACCCGTGACACCCCGGATCCGCGCGGCGGGCAGATCGTCCGGGACCGTGCCGGTGAGCCCAACGGCGTCCTGCTGGCCGCCCCGGGCGCCCTGATCCTGTACTCGACACTGGCGAAGGCGCCCGCGCTGGACGGGTCGGACAAGAAGGCGTCCACCCGCCACTTCCTGCGCGAGCTCAACCGCTTCGGCCTCACCTCGGCCGTGGACGCGGCCGGCGGGTTCCAGAGCTTCCCCGAGAACTACGCCACCGTGATCGAGCTCGCCCGCGAAGGGCAGTTGAGCCTGCGGATCGGATATCACCTCTTCCCGCAGACGGCAGGCCAGGAACTCGAGGACCTGAAGCGGTGGATCGCGACGGTGAGCCCGCAGGACGGCGACGAGTGGCTGCGGCTGAACGGCGCGGGGGAGAACCTGACCTGGGCCGCGGCCGACTTCGAGAACTTCACCGAGCCCAGGCCCGAACTGGAGACCGGGTACGAGACACGGTTCGAGCAGGCGGTCCGGCTGCTGATGGAGAACGGGTGGGGCTTCAGGCTCCATGCCACCTACGACGAGACCATCCGCCGCGACCTCGCGGTCTTCGAGAAGCTTGCAGCCGAGGGGCTCTTCCCGGCAGGCAGCCGCTGGCTCTTCGACCACGCCGAGACCGCCTCGCCGCGCAGTCTGGAGCGCATCGCCGCGCTCGGCGGCGCGATCAGCGTACAGAACCGGATGTCCTTCCAGGGCACGGCATTCGTCGACCGCTACGGCGCCGACGCCGCCTCCAGGACCCCGCCCGTCAGCGACATGCTGGCGCTGGGACTGCCGGTGGCGGCGGGCACCGATGCCACCAGGGTCTCCTCCTACAACCCGTGGGTGTCCCTGCACTGGCTGGTGACCGGACGAACTGTTGGTGGGCGGGCCCTCTACCCGCCCGAGCGACTGCTCGACCGGGAGACCGCGCTGGAGCTCTACACCCGCGGCGGCGCCCGCATCACCGGCGAGGAGACGGTGAAGGGATCCCTGAAGGAGGGCTTCCTGGCGGACTTCGCGGTGCTGTCCCAGGACTTCTTCACCGTGCCCGCCGAGGACATCCCCCACACAGAGTCCCTGTTGACCGTGGTGGGCGGCCGGATCGTCTACGCGGCGGGTGAGTACGAGGGGCTGGACGAAGCCCTGCCGCCCGTCACACCCGCCTGGAGCCCGGTCGCCCGCTTCGGCGGCTACCAGGCCACGGAGCCGCACAGCGGCGTGCGGCAGGCCGACGACCTGGCCGAGGCGGTGGCGGCCTCACAGGAGCACCACCAGTGGAGGACCACGCGTGGCCTGGCAACCGACGCGCCCTCCAGTTCGCTGGATCCCTGCTACGGAGCATGACGGACCGTCAACCCCAGCGACCGGCCGACCGGCTCTGGAGGCGACCCCGTGCGCGGCGGCCCGGTCGTCCCCTCACCCACCGTATGCCCGCCCGATCCAGCAGTACCGACGATCCCCGATGAGGAGAACCTTGTGAACGACTTCGTCCTCGACCTGGCCAACGTCAAGGCCCAGCCCAGCCCGGACCTGATATCTCCCGACAACGCGATGATGCTGTTCGTCGACCACCAGCCACAGATGTTCTTCGGCGCGGGCAGTGCCGACCGGGCCGGCGTCATCAACGCCACCATCGGCCTGGCCAAGGCCGCCCGCGTCTTCGACGTGCCGGTGGTGCTGTCCACAGTGGCGGCCGAGTCCTTCTCCGGCCCGATCCTGCCGCAGCTGCGCGAGGTCTTCCCTGAGCACGACCTCGTGGACCGCACCAGCATGAACGCCTGGGAGGACCAGGTGCTGGTGGACGCCGTCAAGGCCACCGGCCGCAGCAAGATCGTCCTGTCCGGCCTGTGGACCGAGGTCTGCCTCGTGCTGCCCGCCCTGTCCGCCCTCAACCAGGGCTACGAGGTCTACGTCGTCACCGACGCCTCCGCCGGCGTCACCCCGGCCGCCCACGAACACGCGCTCCGGCGGATGACCGCCGCCGGAGCCGTCCCGGTCACCTGGCTCCAGATCCTGCTGGAACTCCAGCGCGACTGGGCCCGCTCCGAGACCTACGCCGCCACCCTGGAGGTGGTCAAGGAGCACGCTGGCGCCTACGGCCTCGGCGTGGTCTACGCCCAGGCCATGATCGACCCGCACGCAGCGGGCTGAGGGGGCGGCAGATGGACACCGGTCTGCTGATCCTGCGCCTGGTGGTGGGCCTGCTGTTCGCCGGCCACGGAGTCCAGAAGATCAGCTTCCGACTCGGCGGCAACGGCCTGGCGGGCGGGACCGAGGAGTTCCGGCACGACGGCTTCCGCGGCGGGGCGCTCACCGCCCTGGGCGCCGGGGCCGGCCAGATCGGATCCGGACTGCTGCTCGCCGGCGGCGTGCTCACTCCGCTCGCGGCGGCCGGTGCGGTCGGGGTCATGACCGTCGCCCTGACCGTGAAGTGGCCCAACGGACTGTGGGTGCAGAACGACGGCTACGAGTACCCGCTCGTCCTCATCGTCGCCGCCACCTCCCTCACCCTCACCGGCCCCGGCCGCTACTCCGTCGACCAAGCGCTCGGCCTGACACCCTGGCAGGCCTGGTGGGCGGTGCTCACCCTGCTGCTCGGCGGGGGCAGCGGACTGGGCGTTCGCGCCCTGCTCCATCGCTCGCTCCCGGCAGCCGCCACGGCTCCCGCCGGTCCACGATGAGCTCGGTCCCTCGCCGCAGCCCTCGCCGCAGCGAGGGACCACCCCGGCCCTTCCCGTGGCGGCCCGCCACCACCGACCGGCGGCTCGGCCACTGTTACGCCGCCCCCTCGTCTCTGACGTTGAGCCATATCATGAGGCGCTGCCCTGCTGTGCGTGTCTGGTCAAGCCGCGGCGCCGGCCGCCCAGCCGGCACGGACCGCGCTTGCCCGAACACGAGGTGGTTACGCGATGCTGCTGCTGGACACCGAGTCCGTCCCGCCGAGTGAGCGGGCCGAGCTGTTCCATCACGCGTTGACACAGGCCTCGGTGCCGAACCGGATCATCCACGAGGAGCCGCAGGCCGGCATCAGGGCCCGGATGCAGCTGTGGCAGCTGGGCCCGATAGACCTGTTCACCTCCCACAACTCGGGCTTCCGGCTGATCCGAACCCCACGTCACGTGCGGCAGGAGAGCCGGCCGATCGTCGCCTTCGCGATCCAGAACCGCGGACTGGGCCGCAGCGAGATCCAGGGCCGGCGGCGCCTCTGCGGCCCCACCGACATCCACCTGTCGAACGAGATGGTGCCGCGCGAGTACGGGTGGAGCGGTGACGGGTCGTCGCAGGCCGTGCTGGTCGACCTCGACCGGCTCGCCCTGCCGATGGACGTACTGCAAAGCGGCGCCTGCCGGTTGAAGGCGAGCCCGCTGCACGACCTGGTGCTTGGCCACCTGGCCGCGCTGTGGGCCGATCCCGACCGGCTGGAGCCCGACCCGGGCACGCCCGCACTGGCCAACGCCACGATCGAACTGTGCCGGGCACTGGTGGTGTCGGCCGCCCAGGACCAGGGGGTACTCGCACGCGAGGTGCTGTCCGACACCCTGCTCAGCCGGGTCCTCGCCTACGCCCGCCGGCACCTGGCCGAACCGGACCTGGGGGCGGAGCGGATCGCCAAGGCGCACGCGGTCTCGCTCCGCCACCTCTACCAGGTGTTCCAGCGGGCCGGGATCAGCCTGGAGCAGTGGATCATCAACGAGCGGCTGGAAGGCGCCCGGGCGGCCCTGTGCTCCCCCAGGCGCGGCCATCCGACGATCGCGGCCGTCGCCCGCGCCTGGGGGTTCAGCAGCCACGCGCACTTCACCCGACGCTTCCGTGCCGCCTACGGCGTCAGTCCGAGCGAGTGGCGCCGACTCGGCCCGAGCCGGCCACCCGCCGCGGAGCTCCTCAACCCTCCGAGCGGTTTGGACGGTACAGCCGCAGGATCAGCCGGTCCGGGTGGATGACGGCCATCGGCACCGGGCGAACGGTCCGGGAATCCACCGGGCGCAGGCTCCATTCCCGCAGGATCACCGCCAGGATCAGCAGCATCTCGGTCATGGCCAGGTCGTCGCCGATACACTTGCGCGCGCCCGCTCCGAAGGGCAGCCACGCGCCGCGGCCCGGCCTGCTGAGGACGGACCAGCGTTCGGGGCGGAACGACAGCGGGTCCGGGAACAGGTCGGGATCGCGGTGCAGCGTGGCCAGGCTGTAGGCGAAGTCGGTTCCGGCCGGGTGGTCGGTGCCGGCGACCCGGACCGGGGCGGTGCTGCGCCGGGTCAGGAACCACACCGGGTGGTGGAGCCGCAGCGTCTCGTACAGGGCGTGTGTGAGCTGGGTGAGGTGCGGGAGGTCCGAGGCGGTCGGCAGCCGGCCGGCGAGCTGCTGGTCGAGCTCGTCGCGGATCGCGGTCTCGGCGTCGGGCGCCTGGGTGAGGGCGTGGAGGAGCCAGCTCATCGTCGCCGCTGTGCTGTCGCTGCCGGCCAGGAGCAAGGTGACGACCTGATCGACCACCAGCTCGTCGGACGGTGGGTGCCCGCTCTCGTCGCGGGCGGCCAGGAGTTGGGAGAGGAGGTCGTCGTGGACGGTACCGCTTCGCCGGTACCGCTCGACGGTGTGCCGCACGGCGGTACGCAGGTCGGCCGCGGCGCGGTCGTACCGGCGGGTGGCCGGGGTGGGGATCCGGTTGAGGAAGCCGGCTGGCATCAGGGTGCGTCGCATCACGCCTCGAATCAGCAGCGGCAGCGACCGGTGCATCTCCTGCGCGACCGCGTCGGTGCCGTCGGCGGCGAACATGATCCCGGCCATGACCAGCACGGTGATCCGGCGCAGTTCCTCGCGTGCGTCCAGCACCTGCCCTTCGCGGTACCCGCCGGTCAGCTGGGCGGCGTTGCGTGCGATCAGCGACGCGTAGCGGACAACCGCCTGGTGCTGGAAGGCCGGTTGCAGCATCCGGCGCTGCCCGCGGTGCTCGGACTTCGAGCAGGTCAGCAGGCCGTTGCCGAGGAACGGACCGAGGTTCTCGAACATCGGGCCCTTGTCGAAGCGGTCGCCCCGGGACACCAGGACCTCCCGGATCGCCCGGGGCGAGTTGAGCACGTGCAGCCGCCTGCGCCCGACGGCTGCCTCGACGACCTCGCCCAACGGGCGCAGCGACTGCAGGTAGACGGTGCGCCGGAAGGCCAACGGCAGGGCGTTGCCGAGGAGCGGGAGCCGGTACGGGGCTCGGACTACGGGCATGTGGCGCTCCCTCGGTAGCGGGCGGACTCCTGGTGCCAGCGGCGGCTGCCGGTGATCCAGCGGCGCACGCCTTCGGCGAAGGCGGCTGCCGGAGTGTCGGGGTCGGTGGCCGCGACCTGGTGGTGCAGCGCGTCGAACTCTGCGGTTCGGTCGGCGATCATCTGTTCGGCGGCGGTCAGCGCCATCGAGCGGGGCAGGTCGTGCTCGTCCTCCAGTACTGCGACGAGGTTGTTCCGCTCGCCGTGGCCGGTCTCCTTGTCCACCGACAGCACGTCGTTGGTCCAGCAGATGACGTCGTTGGCCGCCCGGCGCAGCTCCACGACCGGTGGTGAGGACGCCAGGGCCGGGGTGAGGCAGGAACGTGGCGCGCGCTCCAGCAGGTCCAGGCAGGTCTCGACCGCTCCGCTGGCGCGCCGCAGTGCGATGTACCGGTCGAGCGAGGGCGCCCGGCCGTCCCGGGTGCGGGCCACATCGGTGTGGTAGGAGCGCACGTAGTCGTCGACGTGGCGGCGGAACCGCAGCCGCAGGTGCCGGGGCATCCGGTCGGCGAGTTGCGGCCACAGGTCGGCCAGCGCGGCGGCGAACGGCGAGGCGGGCACCGCTGCGGGGCGGCCGGCGTCCGGTGGCAGGAACCGCAGGACGCCGCGGGCCGTGTCGGCGCCGGTTCCGCCGTCCTCGTCGAAGTAGTCGTCGAGAACGAACAGCCACGCTATCCACCTGGCCTGGAGCGGCAGTTCCGGCCCGGGTCGGTAGACCAGCTCCGCCAGCCGCCCGAATCCGGCCGCTGCAAACCGCTGGACGTCCCGCACGTCGGTCAGGAAGCCGTAGGACAGCGCCCATGACAGCACCTCCTGCTCCAGGGGCGACCTGCCCGGTGGATCGCTCGTTGTCGGGACGGCCGGCTCGGCGGAGTACGTGCTCACCGCTTCCACCCCCGTCCCACCGCGTGGGTCCACAACTCGGCCGCGCCCATGTGTCCTCCGGTCCGCACTGGTCGAATTCACGATGGAGTCCAACGTAGGTTCAGCGGCGGGACGGTCGCGGACCTGAGACCGCAGCGGATTTGACTGTGAGTGCACAGCGCGCCTGCCGGCGAATCCGGCCCCGCGCATGCCCTGCGCGCTCAGGACAAGGCGGCGCGTGCAGGGGCAAGCCGGGCCCGTGGGAGCCGGGGTACGGTCCGTTGCGGCGGCGTCGGCGGCATCCAGTCCCCCCGCCGGCGGATCTCGGCCGATCTCCAGGAGGAACCCCGTGCGCTTACGCTCGTCCGCGCGGACGCGGATCGCGGTGCTCGGCGCCGTACTGCTCGCGCTCAGCTCGACCTCGACAGGCCTGGCCGCGCAAGCGGCCCCCGTCGCCGAGACGGGCGTCGCGGTGGGCACCCAGTACGACACCACCCACGTCTACGTGACTCCCGGCTCGCTGGAGGCGTTCGTCAGCAGCTGGGAAGCCGTCTTCGGCGGCACCCACACCCAGAAGGCACTCGTCGACGTCACGCCGACCCCGAGCCGGACGTACTCCGAACTGGTCCTCTCACCGGTCGGCACTCTCTCTGTCTTCGACTACCAGACGCCCGTGCCCTACCCGTTCGGGGCCGAGCGCACCGGTTGGCTGGTCCAGGACCTGGACCGGGGCGTGCGCCGGGCCGCGGCCGCCGGCGCCGACGTCGTTGTCGTCCCGTTCGCCGACCCGATCGGACGCGACGCCGTCGTCCGGTTCCCCGGCGGCATCGACGCCCAGCTCTACTGGCACACCACCGCGCCCTCCTACCCGCCGCTGGCCTCGGTTCCGGAGAACCGGCTGTACGTCCCGGCCGGCTCCGTCAGCGCCTTCCTGCGCAGCTACCTGCGCTTCACCGGCGGCCGGGTGGTTTCCGACGACCGCCACGCGCCGGGACAGGAACTCGGCATGGCCGCCGGCACCACCTACCATCGGATCAGGATCACCAGCCCGTTCGGGGACACCGTCGTGCTGGTCACCGACGGACACTTGCCCTATCCCTTCGGCCGGGAACTGACGGGGTACCAGGTCGACGACCTGACCGCGACACTGGCCCGCGCCCGAGCGGCGGGAGCCCAGGTGCTGTGGGGCCCGCAGACGACAGCCGACCGAGACTCCGCGCTGGTGTGGTTCCCTGGCGGCTACATCGCCGAGATCCACCACCGACACCCGCAGCAATGACCGAGACCGCCTCAACGCCTGCCGTGGCTGAGCCGCCGCGGACACACCGCAGATCCTCGGCCGCGACGACCAGTTCCCGCCCCCGCACGCACGGCCGGCCCCGGCCGGGCATCATCGCAGGAAAGGCCACCATGCCCTTCATCACCCTCGCCGACGGTTCGCAGAAGTACTACAAGGACTGGGGCACCGGCTGCCCGGTCGTCCTCTCCCACGGCTGGCCGCTCAACGCGGACGCCTGGGAGGGCCAGGCTCTCGCCGTCGCCTCCGCAGGCTACCGGGTCATCGCCCACGACCGGCGCGGCCACGGCCGCTCCACCCAGACCTGGGACGGCAACCACATGGACCAGTACGCCGACGACCTGGCCGAGCTCCTCGACCAGCTCGACCTCAGCGACGCCGTCCTGGTCGGCCACTCCACCGGCGGCGGCGAGGTCGCCCGCTTCCTCAGCCGCCACGGCAGCGCGCGGGTGCGCAAGGCCGTCCTGCTGGGCGCCGTCCCGCCGCTGATGCTCAGGACCGACACCAACCCCGAGGGCACCGGGATCGAGGTCTTCGACGGCATCCGCGCAGGAGTCGCCGCCGACCGGTCCCAGTTCTACTACGACCTCAGCGAGGCGTTCTACGGCTTCAACCGGCCCGGCGCCGTGGTGTCGGAGGGCAAGCGCCGCGAGTTCTGGCTCCAGGGCATGCAGGCCGGACTCAAGGGCGCACTCGACTGCGTCAAGGCGTTCTCGGAGACCGACTTCACCGAGGACCTCAAGAAGATCGACATCCCCGTCCTGGTCGCCCACGGCGACGACGACCAGATCGTCCCGATCGCCGCCTCGGCCGAGAAGACCGTCAAGCTCCTCTCCCAGGGAACCCTCAAGGTCTACCCGGGCGCCCCGCACGGCCTCGTCGGCGCCTACGAGGCCGAGTTCACCAAGGACCTCATCGAGTTCCTCGACGCCTGAGTCGCCAACAGACACGTGGGGCCCGCACCGTGCACAGCATGCGGTGCGGGCCCCACGGCCCGCGCTCGGCACCAGGTCGCTCACCTCCCCCGCGCGACGCCCGCCCCGAAGCAACCGAGGAACCATGGCCCTTCTCCTGGACACCGAGCAGCTGCCGGAGCCCGAACGCGAAGAGGCGATCCGCCAAGCCATGGCGGCCACCACCGCACCCTGCCAGATCATCCACGACGACCCCGTCGGACGGCCCAGCGCGCGAATCGACCTGTGGGAGTTCGGGCCGGTCACCATCTGGCGCAACCAGTCCTCGGGCCTGCGCATGGTCCGCACCGAGCAGCACGTGCGGCAACAGGGCCCGGCCCTCCTCGCACTCGGCATTCAGCTGGCCGGCCAGGCCCACCTCAGCCAGCACCACCACCAGGCCGCGCTCGCCGAAGGCGACCTCGTCCTCACCGACCTCACCCGCCCCTACGAGTACGCAACCGCCTCGGCCAGCGCCGCGAGCGCCCTGACCATCCCACACGACGTACTCGGCCTCCCCGCGAGTGTGGTGCGAACCGCCGCCCCTGCCCTGCGCAACAGCGCCGTCTACCACCTGGTACGAGACCACCTGATCCGCCTCACCGCAGACGCCGACAGCCTCGGCGACGCTGCCACGGTGGCGGCAATCGGCACCGCGAGCATCGACCTCGTGCGTGCCCTGCTCACCTCCGCCGCCTTCCCGCACCCGAGGTGAACACCGTGACGTACCGGAAGACGCAGCCGCTCCGGACGGTGTCGCGAAACGCCACAGCCATCGACGGCCGAGATCCCACCGCGACACCGTGTCCACGAACGCCGACCGCAAGGCGGGCTCACGAGCCTCGGCATGAGTCGGACAGGCGGGGCGGGCGTGCGCGACACCCCCCGCTCGGCCGGGGGAGTGTCCCCGCAGTCCGCCGCATGGGCGGGCGATGGCGCGTCCCAGTACCTCGGCGCCTACCGCCTCGTATGACTGAGGCGGCGTCCGAGGAGGACGCCGACGGACGATGCGGGTGCCAATAGACCATCCGTGCAGGTCGCAGCCTTGATCGCCGGTCCCCGACCATGCCTGACACCCAACGAGGCCTTGATCTGCACGGCGCCGCGCGAACGGTCCACGTCAGCGGTGGAGTTCGGCCGGGGCGCCGAGGTCGGACAGTTCCCTGGCGAGCTGCTCCCCCACGTCCTCGTGGCGGCCGGAGACCACAAGGTTCGCGCGTCCGACAGACGGACACCCCGCCGACGCATAGGAAACCGCACCACGCTGACCAGAGGAAACGTCATCCACGTGACGCACAGAACCGCACCAGCCCTCGACGTGTCTGATCCTGTCGTCCTCATCACGGGCGCGCCAAGGACAGGGTCTCCTTCTGCTTGTGGGGGACGTTCAGGTGCCCCTCGCGGGCAGCCGGACGACAGCCGCATCGGACCCGACCGCCGCATCCGTCGAACGGCGGCACTCGACGACCCGTATGGCCCAGGGACGGCGGCCGGGACAGACGACCTGAAAGAGGTCGAGCGGGCGGGAGGCGAACACCGCAAGCCCCCTGGCGAGGGTCGAGGGTGCCATCGGGGCAGGGCACATGAGGAGGACTTCGCCGCCTTGATCCTTGAGCAGCCAGGAACCCGGCATCAGGCTGGAAGCCCAGAACGTCCCCGTGGACGACGGCCTGCCACCGCACGCCTGACCGGCAATAGCTCGACTGGATTCGATGAGACGGCGACTGGCTTCGATCAGAACGGACACACGTGACCTTGTTGGATTCACGGCTGGTCTCAAGTGACGTTGCCACGCCGGGGCTATGAGCCGGCGCCGTGATTCAGAGGCACACCCGCGCTGTTCTGCCAGCGGTGAACTCCGGCCCGACCGGGCTCGACGGTCACTACAGTCCCGTCTCATGACGACGGTTTCTGCACGCACGGTCGAGTATCCGGCCGACGGCCTGACAATGATCGGGCACCTCGCGCTCCCGGCCGGTGTCGACCGCCGGCCTGCGGTGCTGCTCGGACCAGAGGGCCTGGGGCTCAGCGACGTCGAGCGCCGCCGGGCCGATGCGCTCGCCGAGCTGGGATACGTAGCGCTGGCCTTCGACCTCCACGGCGGGCGCTATTTGGGCGACCCCGAGGAGATGCTGGCCCGTTGCATGCCGCTGCTCGCCGACCCCGACCGGATGCGGGGCATCGGCCACGCTGCGCTCGACGTGCTCCGCGCCGAACCGCGGACCGACCCCGACCGGATCGCCGCCGTCGGCTACGGCACCGGGGGCGCGATCGCGCTGGAACTCGGGCGCGACGGCGTCGACCTGCGGGCGATCGGGACAGTCAACGCACTGACCACGGGCCGACCGGGCGAGGCGGCGCGCATCCGCTGCCCGGTGTGGGCCGGGGTCGGATCGGAAGACCCGATCATGCCGCCCGCACAACGGGAAGCGTTCACCGCCGAGATGCAGGCCGCCGGCGTCGACTGGCGCCTCGCTGTCTACGGCGGCGCCTTGCACGCCTTCCACCACCCGCCGGTCGACCACACCGTGCTCCCCGGCGTCGGTCACCACCCACGGCACGCGCAGCGAGCCTGGCGCGACGTCGTCGACCTGCTTGCCGAGTGCCTGCCCGTACCGGAGTGAACCGGTCAGCACCCGCGAACCAGGCTGGTCGACCGCCACCGGCTCCGGGCTGCCCGCAGAGCTATGAGGCCGGTCAAACTTCGTTGAGACTGGCCAAACTTCGTTGAGATGGGTTATTGGTGCCGGCCGTCAAGCCCTGCGCAGTCCCGTCAGACGGTTAGCACCGGTTGCACATGCTGCAGTGGTGCCCGCCTCCGCCGGGGCGGAACCCGTGGCCGAGGGCTTCCAGTTCTGCCGCGGATACGGGTTGGAACCGGTCATCGTCGCTGATCGGGGCTTCGGGGGCATGGCGGCGGCACAGCAGATGGACGCGGTCCTGCGAGAGGTGTGCCACGACCTGGTCACGCTCGGCCTCTGCCGACACGAGGATGGTGTCCGGGTCCTCGGGGTCTGGGGCGGGGAGCGCGGGGATGCGGGCCACGGCGTTGCCGATCGCCTTGGCGCAGGAAACGCACAGGACGGGTTGCAGGACGGGTTGGAAGTATCCGTGGCTGCTCACGTCGACCAGGTGCAGCCCCCACTCGTCGAAGCCCATGCTCTTGTGGCACGCCATGCAGCGCACGCCGTTGGCCGCTTCGACGGCGATGAGGGTGGAGTCGGTCAGGACGACGCTGGAGTTGATCTCCGGCCCGTGCTGTTTGGTTTTGCGTACCCGGTTGAGCGCGTCGTGGTAGCCGATGCCCTCAGCGTGCTGCAGTTCCCTCACTGAGTTCACTGCACGGCTTCTGGGATGGGTGCGGTGGTGGAACACCGAGCACCGCCCGCAGCCGCTTGGCGGCCGCACACCGCTCCAGGCGTGGCAGGACGACCCCACCCCGATCGAGGACGTCCCGCCCGCCCTGCTGCGCTCCTTCACCCTCGAGGACGCGGGAGGCGACAGGGTCCTGTCCACGAAGGGCGTGTACTGGCGGGGGAGTTACTACGTCGGTCCGTGGATGCACGGGATGGACGGGACCAGGGCGCGGGTGCGGTTCGTCCCCCACCACGACCACGAGATCGAGGTGTTCGATGCCGCCACCGGCAGTCACCTCGGGCCGGCGCACCTCGCCAACGCCGCTACCGCGGTCCAGCGGGCTGGGGTGCGCCGGGCCAAGGACGCCCAGCGGCGCACGATGGTGCGAGCGCTGGCCTCCGCGGACCGCCAGCGCCGCCGGCTGGGCCGCTATGACGCGGTCACCGAGCCGGCCCGGCCCGAGCCGCTGGCGGCGCTGACCGCGGCCGAGGCCGAGGAACAACTCGCCGCGGCCGCTGGCAGCGCCATGGCAAAGCGGGCGCTGCCGGATCTGATCCCGCCGCGCGAGGCACCCGCCTCGTGGGCCCGCCCGATCCGCCGTCCCCGCCCGGCGGCAGCCGGTACCGGCACTGGCGCCGGCCCGCCGGCGCCAGACGGGGCACACGCCCCGGGCTGCGGCGGTGGCGCCGTGGACGGGGCGGACGAAGAAGCGGAAGAGGGAGGACGCCCGTGACGACCGCGGACCGACTGGGCCGGCTGCCGGCCGAACGCGAGGACCACTACATGCGCCTGCGCGGCGCCCAAGTGGTCGGTACCCGGGCCCTGTTGGCCGTGCGGGAGAACATCCGCGCCGCGATCGAGGCCAGAGCGATGATCTGCATCTACGGCCGGACCGGGCACGGGAAGTCGTTCGCGGTGAACGCCTCGCTGCGCGACCTCGCCCCCCAGATCACCCACCGCATCCAGTTCCGCGCCCGCCCCTCAACCCGGGACCTGCGCCACGAACTGTTCTACGCCCTCGGGCTCCCCGGCCGTCCGCCCTCCCACGCGATCGAGTTCGACCGCATGCTGCGTGGAGTGCTCGAGGAAACCCGGGTGCTGGTTTGCGACGAAGCCCAATGGCTGTCGAAACTGTGCTTCGAGTACCTGCGCTACCTGTGGGACGACACCGGCACCGACCTGACGATCGTCTTCACCGGCGGCAACGGCTGCTTCGAGATGCTGCAAAGCGAGCCGATGCTCGAGTCGAGGGTCTACTGCTGGCAGGAGATCGATCCCCTGACGCTGGAGGAAGTCCTGGAAACCATCCCGGCCTTCCACCCGATCTGGACCGACGCAGACCCCGAACTCATCGCCCTGTGCGACCGGGAGGCCGCCCACGGGGCCTGGGCGAAGATCACCCACCACCTCGCCGCCGGAATGAAGGAGTCCGGGCGCACCCGGGTGGACGAGGACCTGGTGCGCTGGGCCTACAGAAAACTCGGCCGACGACAGGCAGGCGCACCATGCTGACCTGCCCCGACCCGCCGCCGGTCACAGTCGTCCTCGATCCCCACGACGACCTGCCCCACACCCGCGCCGCGCAGGCCGCCCACAACCCCACCACAGGACGGGTCACCGTCCACCCCACCATCGGCACCGACTCCACGATCTGCCTCGCCTACGACATCCTCGCCGCCCTCGGTAAACCCGTCCCCGTCACCGGCTACCCCGAAGCTCGACCCCGACCCGCCCTGGGCGATGACCGCCGCCTGGATCCTCGCCACTCCATCACCCACCTCACCCTGCTGCGCGCCCACCTGCTCGGCCGCCGCCGCATCCACGACCTGATCACCCTGCGCGAGCGCACTGGCGTCCACCTGGTCCTGGTCTGCCACCGCCGCCGTCCTACCCCCGCTCTCGAACAGGCCCTGCGTCAGGTGGAGCACCGTTTCGCCGACGCGGCCGCCCGCCTGCCCGGCACCGACGACGCCGACCTCCCGCGGGGCCGCCCGTCCCGCCCCGTCCCGATCCATGACCGCTGGCTCAACCTGCCCGCCCTGACCACCTACTGCTCCGGCGACGGTACCCAGCGCCGCTGCCGCTGCACTGCGCCGCTCGCCCACGACCGAGGCTTCCACCCGCCCCAGACGCCCCCCGCCACCGCCACCGAAGTCGCCCGCCGTCTCCACACCGCGACCGCCCACCCCCATCTCGCGGCCCAGCTCGCTACCGCGATCTTCACCGCCGCGTCCGACGCCCAGCTCCTCACCGCCCGCCCCACCGACCTCACCGACGGCGCGGCCACCATCGCCCTCCACGATCCCGACGGCCTGCGCTTCGGCTGCCTCTCCCACTCCGTGCCGCCCTGGGCACGCCCCCTGCTCCTCGCCGCCGCCTACCAGCACGCCATCGCCGAAGCCGGCGACACCCCGCTGTTCACCGCCCCCTTCACCGGCAACTCCCTGCCCCACCTCTTCGACCTCGCCGACACCTGCAAACTGCGCCCACCCCAGCCACCCAAGCCCCGCTCCCGGTCGGGCCGCCCCGCCCCCAAACTGCAGATCAGCGGACGATCTGGCCCTTCAGCAAGGCTCACTACCGCTACCCCTGGGCCGTCACCGAGTACATGCGAGGCTGCCCGCCCCCACCCGCCGGGCGCAGGTAACCGGCCTCCGCCCGCGCGGTCTGCCCACCGGGCCGCGCGGGATTGGGCACTCGGGGCCCTGACTACCAGCACGGCCTGCGTGGCCGCACCGCCAAGGCCTCCGCCCGCCTGACCGACCTGCATAGCGCGCCAGCTTCAACCGGATCCGTTGTCGCCGACCCGGTCGAGAGTGTCCGAAAGATCGTGTAAGTCCGTGCCGTGACAGTCTGGCCGAGGGCTCGGCCACGGGCTCTCTGGCCAGGCGGAACGGACGAGTCATGACGGACAAGGCGAACCCGGACGTCGAGCCGGTCGATGAGCGGCTGGTGGACGAGGTCGTTGAGCGGTTGATGGACCGCGCCGACGCGTCGGGTGCGGCCCTGCTGGGCGAGGGCGGGCTGCTGGGCGTTGTTTCCAGCGCGCAGCGGGTCCGGCTATCACGGCCGACAGGCCCAGGTCCGTCCGAGACCAGGGCTGTGACCCGGCGTCGGGTACCCGAGGGTGCTGATGCCGCCAACCGTCGTTACCGACCGGGCCGGCCCGAGTCGTTCCAGGGCTCGACGCCTCGCCGCTCGGGCGCGAACGGGGTACTGGAGGACAATGCGCGACGGCCCACCGCCAGCGCCTCCCCCAGGAAGCCGACACCAATCGACAGCTGGACCGGACGGGCATCCGAATCGAGCCCGAAATGCTCGGCGGCCCGGGTGAAGCCGGCCATGACGACCAGTGAGAGGAGCGCCACCAGGAAGGTCCGGCCGGTGTAGCGCTGCCACAGAACCCCTTCCCGCTCGTAGAGCCGGATCGTGGCACCGCGAACCGCCCCGAGCGTGGCACCGAGTGCGGCACCCCCGGCCACCCATGCGTAGTCGCCCGCGCCGAGGCCATGGTGCTGCGAGAGCGTCCAGAGACCGAGCCCGGTGAGCACCACCGGCGGCGCGAAGAGGTCCCGGGCGTTGAGCGGTTCGCCGCGCAGCCGCCGAACCACCACTACGACCACGGCGGCGATCAGTGCCACGTAAACCCAGTTGTTCATCCCTGCTCCCGCTTTTTATAGCTCGACTATGCTAAATCGGCAACTTAGCTCAACTGTGCTATAAAGGCAACGTGCCGAAGATCGTCGACCCCGTGGAACGCCGTCAGGCCGTCGCCGACGCCGTCTTGCGCGTCGCAGCCAGGGAGGGCCTGGAGCGCGCCTCGCTGCGCAACGTCGCCGAGGAGGCCGGACTCGCCATCGGCTCGGTGCGGCACTACCTCGCGGACAGCTCCGAGCTGATGATCTTCGCGATGCAGGAGCTAGGCCGCCGGATCGACGCGCGGATCCACACCCGCGCCCGCGCCCTGCTCGACCCGGCTCCCGGCGCCGACCGGCGCGAACAGACCGCACGCCTACTCGCCGAGACCCTCCCGCTGGACGCCGAGCGCCGAGAGGAATCCGCACTCTGGCTCTCCTTCGTCGCCGCTGCCCGCACCCGACCCGAACTCCAGCCTCGGGCCGCCGAGATGCAAGCCGGGCTGGACGACCTGATCCGGCGCGTCCTGATCGAGGCCGAACGCTCCGGCACCCTGACTTCCGGCCTCGACCTCGCCGTCGAGACCCGCCGCCTCTCCGCCCTGTTGGACGGCCTCACCCTCCAGGCGGTCCAGCACCCCGACCTGGTCGGCCCGCACGAGCTGCGCGCGGTGCTCCACCGTCACCTCGACACTCTGGCCGCACCCAGGCCGTAGTGCGGTCGCCCGAAGCGCGGGCCGTGGATCCCGCCCGGCCGGAGGGAAGCACCCACAACCCGGACGGGCACCGAACTCTCCGAACCGCGCCGTCGGCAGCCCGCGCACGACTGCGCCTCATCGATCACGCCGACCGACTTGTGGCCGGAGCCGGACATCCCCGCCGCCGGGCGGGCAGGGGACCAATGCTCGCTGTGCCCACAGTGCCGCCCGTGCCCTCCGGGCAGCAGTAACAGTTCACCACCCGCCAGGGAAGAGGCGCTGCCGGTGGGTACGGGCGCAGTCGGCCGGGGATGGGCAGGGTTTGACCATGCGCGGCGGGGCTTGCTGTCGGCCGACCGGTTCGATGATGGCCTGCATCTTCGGAGCGCGGTACGAGGAGCTCCGCCGCGATCGGCCGGACGACTTTCAGGTGAGCCGCGAGGAGTCACCGTCTGACCCGCTTGCGTCCTTCCGACCGGTCAAGGTCACTTGTGACGCGAGGTTCACGGGCGTGGGGCTCCATCGTCCAGGGCGGCCAGCAGGCGGGCGTGGACGGTGGCGGCGACGTCTCGGGCGACAGGGTCCGGGTCGTCCAGGCGCTCGGCGATCAGCTCGGCGGCGGCTGCGATGACCGGCACCGGCAGGGATGCCTCGCGCAGGTGGAGCAGCTGGGCGGCGGCCCGTTCGCTGGGCGTGGCGGCCCGGGAGGTGGGGATCAGGGAGTTGAGGCCGCGAGGCGGCAGCGACGGGCTGGTCATCGGACCATTCTCCCGGCTGCGGATCAGCTCTGGCGCCATGTCAGGAAGCGTAGGCCGGGCGGCGGCGCGGCCCGCGCTCGGCTACGCCTTCGGTGGGGTGTCGGCCGCCAGGGCCGGTGTAGGTGGCTCGCGGAACACGAAGGGCTCGACCGGCTGGGACCGTTTCGGCCGCTTCGGGTAGCTGTCGAGGGGCTGGAACTGGGACGGCTCAGCGGGGCGGGGCCGTTTCGGGCGTGCGAGCGGGTCGGTCGGCGGGGTCGGGCGGAGGCGAGGGCCGCGTCGAGGGCGCCGCACAGCACCAGCAGGTGGTCGGAGAGATCGCCCAGGACGGTGCCCGGCGCGGTGCAGGCGATGGAGCCGACCGCGAGCGCCGGCGTCGCCGATGAGCACGTAGGCGTCCAGGCGGTGGCGGATCTCGGTGCTCACCTCGCCGTCGCCGACCGTGTCGATCTCGGCCATGGCCCGCTGCACGGTGTCGGCGAAGGCGTCCAGAGCCCGGCGCTGGCACTGTTCGTGCTGACGCAGCGCCAGACGGCGCACCCACAAGGCCGCCCGCTCCCCGGCCCCGGCTGCCTGGACCAGGGCTGCGCGCTGCCGCTGCTCCTCCCGGTCGTCGGCGTCGGCCTCGTCGTCAGAGTGGGCGGCTGGGAGAGCGTCATACCGGTGCAACCGGCTACGGCCCCGACCGGTCACGGGTAAAGCCGTGCGGCAAGGGTCGCCTTGCTGCACGGCGGACCGCCGCTGCTGGGGTGTAGCAAGGCGACCCTTGCTACACCCCAGCCGCTGCTGCGCAGCGGGGTCGGCCGCTGCACTCGGTTGCAGCGCGTCGCGGGTCCTCGGGTGCGACGGCGACGGCCATCGCACCCGGCGGGGCCCGGGCGGGCTGCGATTGCGATGGCCGTCGCAGTGCTCGGCCGCGAGGTGCGGCGCGACAGTGCGACGGCTCGCCGGACCGGTGAGCTTCGCCGCGCTCTGGTGAGTTCCGCCCCGCGGAAAACTCCCCGCGGCAGGTCGGAGGCGGTGCGACCGGGGTTGCACGCGCGGCCGCCGCAGGCCTCCGGCGCGGCCCGCCGCCCCGGCCGTCGACGCCACCACTGGGGCTCGCTGCGCAGCGACCCGGCCCGCTGCACATGCGCAACGGCCGGTGGCAGCGCCGCATGCGCATGCGCAGGGCAGCGATGCGCATGCGCAAGGGCGGTTGCGCAGCGCTGCGCAACCGGCGCTGCGACGCTGTTAGGAGCCGGCTCCGTCCCGGCAGACGTACTGGGCGCCGGGATGCTCGCGCAGCCACGCGACCAGGGTCTGGGCGGTGCGGTCGGGCAGGACGTCGATCCGCTTGCCGGTCTGGGTGTCGATGATCACGGTGGCGTAGCGGTGCCGGCGCTTGAGGGCGAAGTCGTCGATGCCGAGCACGCGCGGGACGCGCAGCGGCGGTGGCGCCCTGCGCATGAGCATGTGCAGGGCGGTCGAGCGGGAGATCGCGCAGGCCAGCCGGCGGGAGAGGCGGGCGCCCGCCCGGCCCGCATCGGCGTCAACGACGAGGCCGTCCCCGTCGGGATCCGGGTCGGCGAAGGCGTCTGGGCCCACTAATGACGAGATCCGGTTCAGCATCGACGCCCAGGCGGCCCCCTACACCCGGCGCAATTTTCCCGGGCAATCCCGTCCTCAAGGACGGTCTGCCCACCGACGCGCGTGGCACCGTCCGCTTCTCGCACCACAACGCCGCCACTGGTAGCACGCACTACGCCGAGGCCGCGGTGGACTGCCTGGTGACCGGCGACCGGGTCGCCACCCTGACCGCCGTGGTCACCAAGTCCGACGTCGGCGATGTGGGCAAGCGGATCGGATTGAGCGTCTACGACGGCGCGACCAAGGCCGCCCCTGGCCGCAGCGGGGACCGCCTCGGTTTCTCCTGGGGTGTCGCCAACCTCGACGTGGACGCTGACGGCCACCCCGTGCAGCCGGTGGTCGGCACCTGCATGGCCCCGCGCCGTTCGCCCCGGTCCTGCAGGGCGGCTTCACGGTCCGCCACGCGGACCTGCTGACCCACCCACCGACCCGCTGAGCCGCCGGGCCGTGCGGTTGGGGCGTCGGGTGCCGCCGGCACCACGCTCACCGAGTACCTCCCCGGGTTTGCCGGGGATGTCTTTAACGGGTTCTTTTGGCCCCACCTGTCCGGGTTTCGGTGGCCCCACTTCTGCTCTGTCCGGGTGACGGGGTGGGAGAGGTCTGGAAAGTTCCGGGTTCGTGTGGCCCCACCCCTCGATCGGGTGAGCTTTCACGGCCTGCCGTGCATTGGAGCGGCGGCATCGTCGGTGGCGCGGGTGTGACCGGTAGCGTGTGGCGTGCGGCCGGCAAGTCCAGTCGTGAGCCCGCCCGGACTGCGCCCCCGACAGGATGCGTCCGGGCGGTTTTCGTCTGCGGTCGGATCGCACTTGTTGATGGTCGTTAACGCTGCGACGATCACGGGATGCATCGCATCGACAGTCGAGACGTCGACCAGGCCGTAGACGAGATGGTTCGGGTGCTCAGCCCGCACGATTCCGAGGACTGGCAGGCCCGAGCCGGGTCGCTGGACTGGAGCTGCTGGCAGACCGCCGCCCACGTTGCGCACGACCTGCTCGCCTATGCGGGGCAGCTGGCGGCTCGTCCGGCGGACGCATACCTGCCCTTTGACCTCACCGTCAACGCCGATGCACCGGCGCGCGAGGTGCTCAGGGTCGTAACCGCCTGCGGAAGACTCCTGAGTACTGCGGTCGCCGCAGCCGCACCCGCTGATCGCGCTTGGCACTGGGGACCGTGTGATCCGGCGGGATTCGCCGCGATGGGAGTCGCTGAGACCCTCCTTCACACGCACGACATCACCCAGGGGCTGGGGATCGCGTGGCGCCCCCCAGCGGACCTCTGCGCCGAGGTACTCAGTCGGCTGTTCCCCGGTGCTCCGCCTGGTGACCCTGTCCAGGTTCTTCTCTGGTCCACCGGCCGGGGTGAGCTCGACGACCGCCCGCGCGTCACCTCGTGGGTCTGGAAAGCCGCCATCTCCTAGGGATCGGACACAGGATCGCGGCGGGTGCCCGAATGGCACCCGCCCGAGAGGGTGTGCCGGTGCGTCAGGTCAACTGGTCGGCATGGAGCTCCAACGAGCAGATGACCCAGTCGACGGCGGTGTCGAAGCCGTAGTGGGTGTTCAGAGCATGGTCGATGTGCTCGTCGGCTGCCGTGAAGAAAACGGCCAGGCCGCGGAGGAACTCGGCGAGTTCGGCCTGTTCGGCGGGGACCGCCCGGATCACGATGCGGCGGCCTTGCGCTTGGCTGTGGTGCTGGCCAGGCGGAAGGAGTCGCTGCCGGTCTCGATGATGTGGGCCTCAAAGGTGAGGCGGTCGACGATCGCCTGGCAGAGGCGCTTGTCGGTGAAGGTCTGGTCCCACTCGGTGAACGGCCGGTTGGAGGCGACCGCGATCGCGTGCCGCTCCTCCCGCTCGGTGAAAATCTGGAACAGCAGCTCGGCTCCGTGCCGGTCGAGCTTGATGTATCCCAGCTCGTCCAGGCAGAGGAGGTCGATGCGCCCGTACTTCTTGATGGTGCGTCCGAGCTGCTTGTCGTCGGCGGCCTCGGCAAGCTCGTTGACCAGGTTCGCCGCCGTCGTGTAACGGACCCTGCCGCCGGCCTCGGCGACGGCGGTGCCGATGCCGATCAGCAGGTGTGACTTGCCGGTGCCGGAGTCGCCGATCAGGCAGAGCGGCTGCCCGGCGTTCACCCAGCCGGTCGTGGCCAGACTGTTCACCACCTCCGGCAGGACGTTCGGGTTCTTCGAGAAGTCGAAGTCCTCGATGCGCTTCTGACGTGGGAAGCCCGCCTCCTTGACCCGGCGGACCTTGCGGCGTTCGTCGCGGTCCTCGCACTCGCTCTCCAGCAGCTCGGCGAGGAAGTCGGTGTAGGAGGCGTGCTCGCGCAGGGCCTGCTGGGCCATCCCCTCCCAGCGGCCACGGATCGTGGTCAGGCCGAGGGTGCGGCAGGTGGTGTCGATGATCGTGGCCGCGTCCTGGGACCGCTGTCCGGGCAGCCCGGAGGGAGCCCACGACCCCTGCTGGCGGGGGGCCTGGGCAGTGCTCTGCGTCATGCTGAGCCTTTCGAGGTAAGTGTCAGAAGCTGGCCGTAGGCGGCCAGCGACGGCGCCGGACGAGTGTCCGGCGGGAGGGTGGGACGTCTGTCTGCCAGCGAGAGCACCCGGGCCGCCACGATGTCCTCGCCGTCGTCCGCAGTGGCCGCGGGCGGGGCGATGACGACGGGAGGCGGACCGCCCGCCGCGGCGAGTGCCTTGCGGGCCTCGATCGCGACGAGCTCCGGGGAGAGGATCGAGGCCGAACTCGAGCGGATCCGCGCCGAGCGCGAACGCGACGCCAAGCGCGCGACCACCGCCAAGGCGCGGGAGAAGGCGGAGGCCGCCCACGTGCGCGCCGAGTGCGCACTTATCGAACACCCCACCCTGAAAAGGTGGTTGAGGACTTCGAAGAACGGGCGCCTGGCCATCGACCGTGCCAAGGTGAAAGCCGAGGAACGCCTGGACGGCAAGTACCTGCTGACCAGCTTCGACCCGCACCTGACCGCCGAGGAGATCGCGGTCGGCTATAAGGCTCTCCTGGAAGCCGAGCGCGGATTCCGTGACCTGAAGACGGTGCTGGAGCTGCGGCCGGTCTTCCACCGCCTCGAGCACCGCATCCGCGCGCACGTGCTGCTGTGCTGGCTCGCGCTGTTGCTGATCCGCGTCGCCGAACGCCGCGCCGGCCAGACCTGGAACCGGATCAGCGCCGAGCTCGGCCGCGTCCACGAGGTCACACTCACCGGCGACGTCGGACAGCTGATCCAGACCACCCCGCTCACCGGCGAGCAGGCCGCCATCTACCGCGACTGCGGCATCAAGCCGCCACCCAGGATCACCGCCGCAGAACCGTCCTGACCAGCCAGAACGCGACCGCGTGGGCACACACCCGCACGGTCGCGCTCTTGGCGTTTCCGCAGATCAGACCATCTAATCGACGCTCCCGCATGCCTGCTAACTGCGGAAGTCAGGTTGTCGCGCCAGCGTCGGAGTGGCGTAGACGCGGTCCCACGCGGGGACGTCCGCGGGCAACGCCCTCCGGGCGATGCCGCCCGCGATCAGGTAGTGCACAGCATCGACCATTTGCCGGTGGCAGCAGCCCTCGGGCTGCCCGCCCTTCCCTCCAGCCAGGCGGGGACGGGCATCGCGTCGCGCACCACCGCCCACTCCGCGTCGCTCATGTCGGAGGGGTACCTCGGACGCCTGTGCGGCCGGCTCCAGGCGTTCCCGAATCGGTGAGCGAGGCAATCACACGACAGAGCGGTCGAGGTGGACGTCGACGGCGCAGACACGGAAGACTGCAGCACCAAGAGCCTCCTGTTGCTCGGTTGGATTCGACACCCGCGAGCTGTGCGGGAGGCCCATTTTCATGCCCAGCTGACCAGAAGATCACCCGACCGAGTCGGCAGGCTCGAACTCACGATCACCAGGCTCGATAGAGCAACGGCTAGATGAACGATTCCAAGGGGTGGCTGCGGACGTGAGAGGAGGGAGGCCAAGGTCAGGATGTGACGCCAGACTTGGACTCCCTCGCGACCGCACTCTATGTGAAGACCGACGACCTGTTGAAGGAATCGCCGCAGCTCGCCCCGAGGCGTCCGGCGGTCGGAAAATCGCCGCGGCTCAGCGATGCCGAGCTAGTGACGCTGGCGATGATGCAGGCGTTGCGGGCTTCACCTCCGAGGCCAGGTGGCTGCGTCATGCGCACGCTCATCTGCGGCGTCTGTTCCCGTACCTGCCGAAACAGCCCGGCTACAACAAGCGCCTGCGCAAGGCAGCCGGACTCATCCGGCACACCAGCCGGGTGCTGGCCATGGACACCGCGCTGTGGACCGACGACGTGTGGGTTGTGGACTCCACACCGGTCGAGTGCGGCCGGTCCCGCGAGACCGTCAAGCGGTCCGACCTCGCGGGCTGGGCCCAGTACGGCTACTGCGCCAGCCATTCGCGCTACTTCTGGGGACTGCGGCTGCACCTGGTGTGCACCCTCGGCGGGCTGCCGATCGCCTACGCGCTCACCGGGGCGAAGGCCGACGAGCGCGAGACCCTGCTCGACATCCTCGCCACCGAGCCGACGCTCACAGCCGAACGGCCCGGGCAGACACTGATCGGCGACAAGAACTACTTCGGCCGCGACTTCGAGACTCAGCTGGCCGAGCTGGGCGTTGAACTACTGCGTCCGGCCCGCAAGGGTGAGGCTGAGCGGGCCGGGGCACGCCTGTTCAAGCCGCTGCGGCAGGTCATCGAGTCGATCAACGAGACGTTCAAGGGGCAGCTCGACCTGGAGCGCCACCGTGCCCGCACTCCTGGTGGGGTGATGGTCCGCGTGCTCCAGCGCATCCTCGCGATGACCGCCGCCATCTGGCACAACCACCACACCGGCCGACCCGTCCTGCGCTCGCTGACCGCCTACGATCACTGACTGCGTTACTTGCCGTCCAGCGCGGCCACCAGCTGCGGCAATGCGCCGGTGGCTGCGATGAGGGCCAGGTGGTCGTGGAAGTCCCTGCTGTGGACGATCAGGCCGTCGCGGACCTTCAGTACCTGGATGTTGGCGGACTGGAAGGTCTTCCCGGTCGGCCGGTGGTGCACCTGGTAGTCCCATTCGGCGACGATCACCTCCGGATCGTCGGTCTCCCGGATGACCACGTTCGCGGGCGTCAGCTCCACCGGACTGACTGCGGCGACCTGCGCGAACCGCTCCTCGAGTGCGGCCCGCCCCTCGGTGCGGCGCGGGCCGACCGGTTCGAAGACGGTCTCCACCACGGCGTCCGCGGCGTAGAGCCCGGCCAGTTTGGCGTATCTGCCTGCGGCGATGTTGTCGAGCAGCTTGGTGAAGACCTCACGTGGCGTCAGCGTTTCGGGCATGGTCAACCTCCGGCGGGATCCGTCGCTAGAATCGGACTAGCGAGTCCGCTTCGACGATACGGACTGGCTACTCCGCTTGTCTAGCGAGGCTGCGCGAACCGGTGCAGGAAGGTTGAAGGGGATGAGTGCTGCCGAGGGGCGCCCGCTGCGGGCGGACGCGGCCCGTAACCGGGCCAGGCTGCTGGACGTCGCCACGGAGGTGTTCACCACCCGGGGCGTCGGCGTGCCGACCGAGGAGATCGCCCGGACCGCCGGGGTCGGGGTCGGCACACTCTTCCGACATTTCCCGACCAAGGAAGCGCTGCTGGAAGCCGTGATGGTGCGCAGGCTTGAGGAGATCGCCGCCCAGACCGCACGTCTGGCCGCCGAGACGAAACCCTCCCAGGCCCTCTTCGCCTGCTTCCAGCTGATTGTCGAACAGTCCGCCGGCAAGAACGAGTTCGTCCAGGCACTCGCCACAGCAGGCGTAGACGCACATGCGGCCCTACAGGATTCCACCGAGATGATCCAGGGCCAGCTTGCCGCACTCCTGGGCCAGGCGCAGCGCTCCGGAGCCGTCCGCACGGACTTCGGCCTGCCGGAACTGCTCGCCCTGCTGGCCGGCACCAGCACGACGATGGAGCATCTCGAAGCAAACCCGGAGGCCCGGCAACGAATCTTCAATGTGGTCTTCGACGGACTCCGACCGCACTGACCAAGCACGTCGGCGTTCGCCGCACCCTTGCCGAAGGAGCCAGCCAGCTATGAGGGCACTGGACTCAGGTGACTGACCCCTTGGAATTGATCATCTAGTGACACAAGGCGGTCCGGGCCGCTGCGAACGGATGCGGTGCAGTCGTTTCAGCTGATCTGGTCCGCACTCGGCGGATTCACCGGCCACGGCCGCCAACTGACCCGCTGACCTGGTTGGATCGGGGACGGGCGGTCGCGATGAGGCGGTACTCGAAGCTGCGCGACCTGCTGTGCGGGCGGATAGTGACGAGCCTATGCGGCCGCTGCGGCGGGGGTGCGAACCTGCTGGGCAAGAAAGAGAGCTGCGCGGTCCAGCGCCTGGTCGGCCTCATCGAGAACGCCGGCGAAGGACTGGAACACGTGGGGCACGTCGGCGGTGATGTCGAGGATCACGTCCACTCCGGCCGCGCGGGCACGGGCGGCCATGCGGGTGGAGTCGTCCAGGAGCACTTCGTTGCTGCCCGCCTGAAGCAGCATCGGCGGGAAGCCGGTCAGGTCGGCGAGGACGGCCGGGCTGAGCATGGGCTGATGCGGGTCGGCTCCGGCGAGGTACATGGCTCCGGTGTGTTCCAGGCGCTCGCGGGTGAAGAACGGGTCGACGCCCGCCTTGGTGTCCAAGGTCTCACCCGACCGGGTGGCGTCCAGGCCGGGGGAGAACGCCACGATCGCAGCGGGCATCGGCAGCCCGGCATCGCGGGCGGCGAGGCAGGTGGTGACAGTGAGGCCGCCGCCCGCAGAGTCCCCGACGAATGCGATGGCCGAAGGGTCCTCACCGCTGTCGAGCAGGGCTCGGTAGGCGCTCAGGGCGTCTTCAATCGCGGCTGGGAAAGGGTGCTCGGGAGCGAGCCGGTAGTCCAGCGAGTACGACCTGAAGCCGGTCCTGACCACGAGCTGCCCGGTCAGCGACAGTGCGGTCTCGGGAGATCCGAACACCCAGCCGCCGCCGTGGAAGTACAGGATCGTCCCGCTGCGCGGGCCCTTGTCCGGCTCGACATGCAGTGCAGGTCGGCTGCCCAGCGTGGTCCGCGTGGTCCGCGTGGTGCGGATGGCGTCGCCGCACGATCATCTGAGCCATCAGCGCCTTGAATCCGGCGCGGATCACCTCGACCGACTGAGGCCTCAGGGCGGGGCTGCCGCAGCAGCGCGTCGATCCTGGCCCGCTGTTCCTTGCTCACGTGGGTGCTCCTGTCAAAAGTAACTTCCACTGCTCTATATGCCATGGCATCTAACTCGTCTGTCGATCTCTCGGACTTCTTCGCCGACCTCGTCCGCTGCGAGACACGTCTGTACAACGCCCTCAATGACCGTCTTCGCGAGCGGCACGGGATCGTCACCTCGCAGTTCGAGTTCCTGCGCCACCTCCGTGACCACCCCGGGGCTCGGGTGGCGGACCTGGCTGCGGAGTTCGCCATCGGTATCGGAGCCACCAGCAAGGGCGTCGACCGCCTGGAACGGCAGGGATGGGTCGCACGCCAGCCGAACCCGTCGGACCGCCGGTCGTCGCTGCTCGCCCTGACCGACGGCGGCCTGCAGTTGGTCGACGCCGCCGAAGCGACCTTCACCGAGCGGTTGACCGAGCTGATCACTGATGCATTCACGGCCTCTGGGTAGGTGCGGCGCATCGCTGCGCCGCACCCCCCTCAGAACCGTGCGTGCCGCTCGTCACGGCACACGGCTCAAGCAAGCCGCGAGGGCTTCGAGTTGTCGCCAGTGGCTGATTGGCCCCCGGCGGTCTGTCCTCGTCCGACATCCTCTGTTGCGTGGAGTCGGCGGTGACAATCGGCGTGTACGAGGCGGAGGTTGGTTCGTTCGTTGCCGCCACCGTCCCGGCGGAAGGTGAGGAAGTGGTGCTTGTGTAGCGTTCTCCTCACTGCGTCGAACCAGTCGATCCATTCACGGACGCTGTCTGGCTCGTATTCAGCCCCCGAGATCAGGGGCTGATCGCACAGAGGGCACAGGCCCTTCTGCTTCGCCGCCAGCGCCAGCTCGGTCTTGCTGAGCGGGGGCGGCGGTTTACGTCTCCGACGCTCGGCCCAATAGGCAGTCAGGGATGGGTCATCTGGAGATGCGGCATCCCTGACGGCCGCGTGGCGAACGATGCTGGTCCAGGAGAACCTCACCAGGTAGGCCCCGCTGTCGCGGTGTCCGAATACCCAGTTGTCCTGCCTGTCCCGGTTGAACCTTCCGAAGTACCGGGTCTTGATCCACGGGCCACCCTTGCGGTTATGTTGACGTGTCGCCCAGGACCACAGGCCCCAATGCAGGTGCCTGTCGGCTGAGGTGAACGTCTTCGAGGAGACCACGTGCCGGTAGTAGGCCGACCACCCGCGAGCGATCGGGCCCAGCCGTTTGATCACAGCAGCGGCATTGTGGCCATGAAGACCACGCAGCTCTTCGGTGAGCCTTCTCCGGATCCGCTTCACAGCATCCTTGCTCGGTTTGATCAGTAGCGCGCCGTTACGGTACCGCCGGATGTTACCCCAGGAAGTCGAACCCGACCGTAATGTGAACGATCTTCGTCTTTTCTTCATTGAGGGTCAGACCCCGAGGGGCCAGCCATTCGACGATCCGCTGGCGGGCCGCATGTGCTTCCTCTTCCGTCGCGCATAGCGCGACAAAATCATCAGCGTACCGAACCAGGACCGGAGATTCTGCTCGCGTTTTCAGCCGACCGGCCTGAGGGCCGGTCTTGTTGGGCGGCTTGTAGCGCACTCCGGCTGCTGTTTCCAATCCGTGCAGCGCAACATTCATCAGCAGAGCGCTGATCACACCACCTTGCGGAGTTCCCGCCCCGGTGGCCGTGTATCTACCACGGTCGACCACACCGGCCTTCAGCCATTGTCGGACCAGTTCCCTGGCGGGGAACGAGCCGATGAACTCCAGCAAGAATTCATGGTCGATGCGATCAAAGGCCGCCGACAGATCCGCGTCAAGAACCTAGACCCGTGTTGCCATCCTCCTGGACAAGGTCTGATAGATGGCTCCGATTGCATCATGTGCTGAGCGGCCCGGACGAAACCCGTAGGAGCGGGGTTCGAACCTGGCCTCCCACTCAGGCTCCAGGGCGTTCTTAACACGAGCCTGGAGCACCCGGTCACGAATAACCGGAATGCCGAGGGGGCGCTGTTTGCCGTTCGCCTTCGGGATGTACACCCGCTTGACCGGCCGAGCTCTCCAGGGAGTGACGTGTTGATCACGGTCCGGGTCAGGGAGACCGCTGGTGCACAGGTCGCGTGAGGTGTTGTTTGAGAGGATCCGGCGGGCCCATCGCGAGTAGGGGCTGTCGGGCCGGGGGCTGGCGGCTCGGTTCAAGGTGTCGCGGCGCACGGTGCGGCTGGCGCTCGAGTCACCGGTGCCGCCGAAGCGGAAGTCGCCTCCTCCGCGGCCGAGTGTGCTGGAGCCGGTCAAGGTCTTCATCGACGCGATGCTGCGCGAGGATCTGGACGCGCCGGCGAAGCAGCGGCACACGATCACACGGATCATCGAGCGTCTCGCGGCGGAGCACGATTTCGAGCTGGCCCGGCAGACCACGGTGTGGGAGTACGTGAAGAAGCGGCGCCCAGAGATCAAGGCGGAGGCGCTGGAGGGCCGACGGCATCTGGAGGGTGTGTGGTCCCGCAGGCGAAGCGGCCGGGAGAGGAGGCGGAGGTCGACTTCGCGGACTTCTGGCTGGACCTGGGCGGGCAGCGCCGCAAGTGCGTGCTGGTCACCTTGCGGCTGTCATACTCCGGCAAGGCCGTCCACCGGGCCTATGCGACCGCGTCGCAGGAGGCCTTCCTGGAGGGCCACGTGGAGGCCTTCACCGTGTTGGGCGGTTATGTGGGTGACAACTTTTCCGCGATCTCGTGTTTCCGGTCAGGATGGTCGCTCCCGTCGAGGAGCGCGGATGGCCTGGCAGCCGGAGTTGGTACGACGCGTCGATGCCGCGGGCAACCCCGCGGCGTCGCTCGGACATGCCCTGGTCGACGACTACCTGGAGTTCGTCGCGGCCCGCTGCCGGCCCAACACCCTGCTGGCCACCGCCTACGACTTGAAGGTCTTCTTCTCGGCGGTACCCAAAGAGCCAACCGACGTCGTCACGGCGGACATCTTCGCGTTCATCACCGCACAGAAGGCACCGCGCTGCGGGCCGAAGGTCATTCGGCTCGAGGACGGTGAGGCGGGGCTGTCGGCGCGGACCATCAAGCGCCGGCTCGCCAGTGTCTCGGGGCTGTTCGGCTACCTCATGACCCGCGACGACGTGGCCGTTCAACGCAATCCGGTGCCGGTGGGGCTGGCCAACCGCAGGCGGAGCGGTAATCGCGGGGGGCGCCGCTGTTGCGCACGCCGCGCACTCTGCCCCGCGTTCTCGGTCCGGGTGAGGTCGAGGTGGTGCTGGGTGCGCTGAACACCGCGCGGGACCGCGCCATGGTACTGGCGATGCTCCTCGGTGGCCTGCGCCGCTGCGAGGTGCTCGGGCTGCGGCTGGGCGACCTCTCGCCGGGTGAGCGCCGGGTCTTCATCAGCGAGGGCAAGGGCGGTCACCAGCGGCTGATAGCGATCTCCGCGCAGTTCTTCACCGCAGTCGGCGACTATCTGGACCGCGAACGTTCCCCGGTCGACCACGACCGGCTGTTCGTGGTGCTGCGCGGCCCCACCCGCGGCCGGCCGCTGTCCGCCGCCGGCCTGGACGAGATCCTCGAGGGCGTCCGGAGACGGACCGGACTGTCGCGGCTGACCTGCCACCAGCTTCGCCACACTTGCCTGACCCGGCTGCGAGAGGCGGGCATGGCCCTGGAAGCGGTGCAGGCCCAGGCCGGACACCGCTCCATCGAATCGACCCGGATCTATATCCACCTGGCCAACAGCTGGCTCGCCGATCAGTACCTGCAGGCCAGCGCCGCCATCGACGCAGAATGGGCGGGTGTCTGATGCGCCGGGCCCGCGCCGCGGCCCTGCCAATCGTGCGACCGGACCTCGTCGAGTACTACCTCGCCCACCGCGCCGCCCAGGGCATGAACACCGACCACAAGGTCCGCTGGGGCGCCCGCGCCCTGCTCGCCGCGGTCCCAGACCTCGCAGACTTCGCCGGCCTGCCGCTGGAACGCCAGCTCGCCTTCAACCACGAGACGCACCGCTTCATCAGCTGGCTCGCGGTGACCGGACACCTCCGGCCCGGCGCGGACTACCTGGTCGCCCGACGCCCGCGCCTGGGCATCGTGCTGGCCCGCACCGATCCCGAACTGCACCTGAACTTCATGGAGACCGCACGCTCACTCGGCTTCCGCGACACGGTCGCCATGACCCAGTTCAACCTGCTGGCCCACTTCGTCGCGCTGTTCGGCCGACAGCCGCACGAGCTGCGGCAAGCCGACTGGGACGAGGGACGCCAACTGCTGCTCGAAGCGGCCCGCCGCATACCCAGCCGCGGGGTGAAGGCCCTGTCGACAGCCCTGTTCAATCTCGAGGCGACATTGTTCCACTGCAGCCTGTCCGACCAGCTGCCACGAAGGCGCTCTCCGGACCGGGCCGACATACGGGCACAGGAGTGGGCCCGCGTCCCGGCCGCACTGGCGGCGAGCATGCAGCACTACCTGCAGCAGATCGGCGGCACGCTGCGGCCGGGCACCGTGAAGAACGCCGAGCTGACGCTGCGGGAGTTCGCCCTGCTGGTGGCCGACGAGGACGCGGCGGTGGGGTGCGTGGCCGACCTCAAACGGCGGCACGTCGAACGCTACCGGCAGTGGCTGCTGGAACGACCGGCTGCCCGCGGCGGACCGCTGCACCGGCATACCGTCCGCGACCGGCTGAGCAAGCTCCGCGGGTTCTTCCGCCGCCTGGACGAGTGGGACGCCGACGACCGGCCGGCCCGCCAGTTGGTGTTCGACAGCGACTTCCCGATCGCGGACGAGCCGCTGCCCCGCTTCCTCGACGACGCTGCGGCCGCGAAGCTGCTGGCCGCCGCCCGCCAGGACCCCGATCCGTTCGCCCGGCTGGCCATCGAGATCCTCGCCCGCACCGGGATGCGCCGCAGTGAGATGCTCGGCCTGACCACCGACGCGGTGGTCCAGATCGGGTCCGCCTACTGGCTGCGTGTCCCGGTCGGCAAGATGCACACCGACCGCTACGTCCCCCTGCACCCGCAGCTGAAGACGCTGCTGGACGACTGGCTGCTGCACCGGCCCGAGGGCCTGCGGTCGAACCTGCTGTTCACCGACCACGGCCGCCCGGTCAACGCCTCCCGCATCGAGGCAGCCGTCCGCATTGCTGCGGAACGGGCCGGCCTCGGCCGGGTCACGCCCCACCAGCTCAGACACACGCTGGCCACAAAGGCGATCAACCGCGGCATGTCCCTGGAGGCGATCGCCGCTCTCCTCGGCCACCGATCGTTGTCCATGACGCGTGTTTACGCGCGGATCGCCGACCGGACGGTGGCGGACGAGTATTTCGCCGTCTCGGAGAAGGTCGAGGCGCTCTACGACGCCCCGCGTCGGCTGCCGGCCGACGCGGAGGGAACGGAGATGGCCAAGCTTCGCCGCGAGATGCACCGCCGGATGCTCGGCAACGGCTACTGCGCGCGTCCCGTTGAGATGGACTGCCACTTCGAATCGATCTGCGAGTCCTGCACGTTCTTCGTCACCACCATCGAATTCCGCCCCACCCTCGAGCGCCAGCGGGACGATGCGGCAGCCAAGGGCCAGGTCGCCCGCGAGCAGATCTTCGATGGACTTCTCAGCCGACTGGACGGAGAAGCGTCCTGATCCCCTCTGCGGGCCCGAGGCGGACCGCGTCGGACGCCGCCTCACCCCCGCCTCACCGACGCGCAGTCTCAGCGGTTGTAGAGCTTGCGCGCCAACAGGTAGCCGGCGAGCGCGATCACCGCGCTCCACGCGACGGCCTTCGCGAGGTCGGTGCCGGCCGGCTGGGCGGCGAGCAGCTTGCGCAGGGTCTCGATGACCGGGGTGAACGGCTGGTGTTCGGCGAACCAGCGCAGCGGCGTCGGCATCGACGCGGTGGGCACCACGCCGCTGCCGAGGAACGGCAGGATCAGCAAGGGCATCGGCAGGTTGCTGGCGGTGGCGACGTTGCGGGCGATCAAGGCGAGCGCGACGGACAGCCAGGTGATGGCGAAGGTGAACATGGCCAGGATGCCGATGACACCGAGCCAGTCCGGGGCGGTGGCGGCGGGCCGGAAGCCGATCGCGAGGGCGGCGGCGGTGACCGCGGTGAGCGCGAGGAAGTTCTGCACCAGGGCGCCGAGCACGTGTCCGGTGAGGACGGAGACGCGCGCGATGGCCATGGTCTTGAACCGGGCGACGATCCCGCCGGTCATGTCCATCGCGACGGCGATGGCGGTGCCCTGGGCGGCGCCGGCGATGGTCGTGGCCATGATGCCGGGCGTGAGGTAGCCGGCGTAGGCGGCGCGGCCGCCGCCGATGCCGGCGCCCATGGTGCCGCCGAGGACGTAGACGAACAGCAGCAGGATGATCACCGGGACGGCCGTGTAGGTCAGCAGCGGCGTCGGGTAGCGGCGGACGTGTTTGAGCTGGCGGCGCAGCATGGTCGCGGAGTCGGCGACGGCTTTCATCAGGCAGGTTCCTTCACAGCGATGTCGTTGGTGGAGTTGGTGTCGTCGGTCAGAGCGAGGAGGGCTTGGTCAGGGCGAGGAAGACGTCGTCGAGGTCCGGGGTGTGCACCGTCAGCCCCGCCACCTCTGCGTCGATCGCGTCCAGCTGGCCCACAACGGCCCTCAGTGCCTCGGCCACGCCGCCGTCCGGGATCTGGACGGTGAGTTCGGCGTCGTCGGCGAAGCGCACGGCGATGTGGCCGCCGGGAATCAGGCGCTTGAGTTCGTCAGGCGTCCCCTCGGCGACGAGCCTTCCCTCACTGAGGAGGGCCACGCGGTCGGCGAGCTGGTCGGCCTCCTCCAGGTACTGGGTGGTCAGGAAGACGGTGACATCGTCGTTTTCGACCAAGTCCCGCACGGTGCGCCACAATTCGCGGCGGCTGCGCGGGTCCAAGCCGGTGGTCGGTTCGTCGAGGAAGATCAGCCGGGGCGCGCCGACCATCGTCATGGCGAGGTCCAGGCGGCGGCGCAAGCCTCCGGAGTAGGTGGCGACGGGTTTGCGGGCGACGGCCGCGAGGTCGAAGCGTTCGAGCAGCGCCTGCACGGTCCGGCGGCGCCGCGAGCGGCCGATGTGCAGCAGGTCGGCCATCAGGCGCAGGTTCTCCTGGCCGGTGAGCAGGTCGTCCACTGCGGAGAACTGGCCGGTGACGCCGATCGCGGCGCGCACCGCGTCGGGGTCCCGGGCCAGGTCGTGGCAGGCCACGCGGATCTCGCCGGCATCGGCCTTGATCAGGGTGGACAGGATCTGGACGATCGTGGTCTTGCCGGCGCCGTTGGGGCCGAGCAGGGCGAAGATCGTGCCCTGCGCGACAGTGAGGTCGACGCCGTCCAAGACGAGGTGGGCGCCGTAGGACTTGCGCAGTCCAGTGGCGGAGATGATGGCATCTGTGTTCAGCACGGGCTGAAAGCTACGTTGCGTTCAGAGAAAGTGTCTACGGAGAGATTCGCATAACCGCAGTTCAGTGGCCATATTTTGATGCAATGGCGATGCCGTCGAATGCACCATTGGCATTGCAACAGGTGTCGCCGAATGCAAGACTGCGGCCATGCCAGGAGGAAGACTGACCCAGCAGGACCGCCACCGCATCGCCGCCGGACTCGTCGAGGGGCTCTCCTACGCCGAGATCGCGCGGCGCCTCGGCCGGACCACGTCGACGGTCACTCGGGAGATCGGCCGCAACGGCGGTCCGGCCGGCTACCGCGCCGAACTCGCGCATCAGGCGACGGAGCGACGGGCACGCCGCCGCACGCCGAGCGCCGGGCACACGCCCGGCGCCGGGCACACGGACGCCCAGGACCAGGCGGTGGAGCTGGCGGTGGGCACTGGGCTGCCGAAGATGATGGCCAGGGTCCTGATCGCACTGTGGCTGAGTACGGACGGCAGGCTCACAGCCACCGAGTTGACCCGGGAGCTGGGAGTCAGCCCGGCATCGGTCTCGGCGGCGGTCGGGTATCTGATCCGCCAGGAGCTGATCCGGCGCGAGGCTCAGGGACGCCGGGACGTGTACGTGGTCGACAACGACGCCTGGTTCCAGTCGACGGTGACCGGCGCGGAGCATACGCTTCATGCGGCACAGGTCGCGGTCCAGTACGCGGAGCAGATCGGCCTCGACACGCCTGCCGGAGCGCGGTTGGCGAAGAGTGGGGCGTTCCTGGAGCGGATCAGCCTGGACGCGTTGGAGTCGGCGGCCCGGTGGCGCGACCTGCTGAGGTGACACGAGTCCCCTGCGTTTTCAGGCGCCCGACGGATTCTCAGTACAACCGGTGGCTTGACAGTGAGACCCGCATATTAGAGGGGTGCCGTCGGTGCACATCCGCTACGACAACTTGAAGCCGGCGGTCAAGCAGGTGCTGTTCGGGCGCTCGCGGCTGGAGTCGACCAGGTGGGCGTCGTTCAAGTCGTGGTACCAGTTTTCGGCCTTCTACTGCGCTCCGGGAGAGGCCGGGGCACATGAGAAGGGCGGGGTGGAGCATGAGGGCGGCCGGTTCCGCAGGAAGCACCTGGTCCCGCCGCCGGCGGTGGACTCGCTGGCGGAGCTGAACGAGGGCCTGGCCGCGATCGACGTGGCCGAGGACGCTCGGCACATCCATGGCCGCCCCACCTCGATCGGATTCGATTTCGAGCAGGAGCGTGACCGGCTTCGGCCGCTGCCCGCGGACGACTACGACTGCGGGGTGGACCTGATGCCCACCGTGGGCCGCAACAGCCGGATCACGGTGCGCCAGGGCTACTACTCGGTGCCAGCGAAGTTCATCGGGACCAAGGTGCGGGTCAAGCTGCGGGCGAACGAGCTGTGGGTGTTCGACGGGCGCCAGGTCGTCGCCCGCCACCCGCGCCTGACGCGCCGTTACACCTACCACGAACTTCCTGGACCACTACCTGGAGATCCTGCTGGTCAAGCCGGGCGCATTCGCCGGCGCCTCGGCGCTCGCGCAGGCGAGAGCGGAGGGCGGATTCACGAAGGTCCATGAGGCGTTCTGGGCCGCGGCCAAGCAGAGGGCCGGGGACCGCGAGGGCACGAGGATGCTGATCGAGGTCTTGCTGCTGCACCGCCAGCTGCCGGCCGAGGCGCTGGTGACGGCGATGGAGACCTGTCTGCGGATCGGATCGGTCTCCACCGACCTGGTCGCGATCGAGGCCCGCAAGGCGATGGAGGGCACTGACGGCGATGACGCCGAACTCCTCGCTGACACCGACGCACCGGCGCGCAGGGCCGAGGGCCGGGAGACAACAGAAGGCGCGAGGGTGATCTCCTTGCACGCGCGCCGCCTGCCACCCGACTCGCGCACCGGACTGCCCGACATGAGCAAGTACGACCGGCTCCTTGTGCCGGTCACCACCACCCGCGACAGCGGCGCGAACCGGAAGGGCCACGGGGCATGACCCGCACCATCGCCATCGCGGCCGCTGCCGCAAACCAGCCTGCGCTCGACGACCGTCAGCAGACGTGGTCCGCGCGGCACTTCACCGCAACTCCGTTCATGACGCGCGAGAAGGTCGCCGCATCGTGGCGGCACTACCTGGGCCCGAATCCGGACGCGGCATCCGTCTCGCCGTACGCCGCCCCAGCGCGGGCCACCGACCTGTCCGGCTTGCCGGCCGCCCACATCGCCACCGCGTAGTTCGACCCGAACCGCGACGAGGCCATCGACTACGCGCTGCGGCTGCTGCAGGCGGGCGTACCCGTCGACCTGCACCAGTGGGCCGGCGCCTTCCACGGGTCACAGGCGGCGGTATCCGCCGAGGTGTCCCGGCGGCAGATCGACGAGCTCGCCGCAGTCCTGGGCCGTGCCACGGCTTGAAGGCGACCGCCACGAACCAGGGACGAACATTCACCGAGAGAAGGAGACACCGACATGACCATCACCACGATCGATCTCTTCGAGTCCTTTCTGCACCTTCGCCCCGACGGCCAGGTGCGCGCCGAGCAGCCGACCTTCGACCCCGAGCGGGATGGCTGGCAGGTGATGGCGTTCCACGTCGCCACCGATGCCGACCTCCACGCCGACCACTGGGAAATCCATCCCCACGCGGACGAGGTGGTCTCCTGCCTCACCGGCCGGATACGCCTCTTCGTCCGGCCTCTGCAGGCAGGTGAGGAGCAGGAGGAGGTCGAACTGTCTGCCGGAAAGGCGGCCATCGTGCCGCGTGGACGCTGGCACCGCATCGAACTGGACGTTCCCGGCGACATCCTGAGCGTCACTCTGCCGCAAGGCAGCCGCCTGGAGAAGCGAACCCACGCCTAACGCCACGTCAGACAACATTCGCCCCATCCCTGCTTCGCCAGGTGGTGGGGCCGTTGGCCGTCATGGTCGGGATCTATCCTGCGTTCACGAATAGATCACGATGCGCAGTTGGAGTAGCTGGGCCCCAGGACCGCGCGTCTTGTCAGGGAGGCGGCCCCCGGAGCCCACAGCCATAACATAGCGGCGACCCGCGGTGACGCTCCCGGGACACTCCGTCCCGACCCACTAGGTCACCCGATAAGTGGCTCCCGATCCCGCCGGAAAACCCTGAGCCAGTGTCGAGTACACGAGCGTCACGAACGGCCTGTCTGTGCTTGATGGCCGAGACCTGCTCGGATGGCTGCGTCGGGCAAGCTCGGTGGGACAGAATGCTGGGCATGACGACTTGAAGAGCACCGGCCGGGCGGCAGCACTGGCTCAAGGTCGGGAGCGGCTGGTCCGTTCCGGACGGTGACCGCCGGATCTGCGCGGCGTGTGGGACGCCCGTCCGCTCGTACCAGTACCGCTTCTATCCGCCTGAGTCCCCCATGTTCGAGCGGTGCATCGGGTTCGCCTGGTGCTCAACTTGCAGGATCTACTCCGGGAACATGGTCCAGGTCCCGCGGAAGCGGGTTCTAGTCGATGCCCTCGCTTCCCTTCCTTCTGAACAACGGGAGCGACTCCTACGTTCGGAGACGCGACTGATCGAGTTCCTGGACCGCCAGGCCCGAGCCGGCCGAAGTTAGGCTCGTCGGCTGGCGGCGATCAGGAGGAGCCGCTTGCGCAGCAGCGGGGGCTTCGCTCTGCCGAATACGCCGCGCTTGAGCGCCTTGAGGTCGTTGACTCGGCCCTCGACCGGGCCGGACGACCAATTGGTGCTCATGCCGTAGACGACGGCGTCGAGGTCGGGGATCAGTCCGGCGGCGAAGCCGACCAGGCCGCTTTGCTCGTCCGCGCAGACGTCGGCGATCCAGCGGGTCAGCTGGTCTCCTTCGCGGTTGGTCATGATGGTCGCGAAGGTCCGGACGTGGCCGGCGGCGGCCGCGAGCTCAGGGGAGCGCGCGAGCAGTGCTTTGAGCTGCTGCTGGTCGTCCTCGCGCAGGTGGTCGGGGTGGCCCATGATCCAGCGGGTGGCCTGGCGGGGCGAGGGGGGACGGGCCATCGGTGGCGTGCTCCCCGCGACCCGGCGCTCGGGGCGCAGTGGGTGGACGTAGTCGCGCAGGGTGCTGTAGCTGCAGCGTGCGCCGCGTTCGTGCAGCTCACCGTGGAGTCGGGCCAGGTTTGTGCAGCCTTCGGCGATCCGCTGCTCGATGTAGGGCCTGAACGGGTCGAGCTTGCTGGTCCGGTTCTGCCACTGTCCGTGCAGCATCGCCTCGGGGCTGGCGGCGCGCGCGTACTTGCGGACCGTGTTGCGTCCGAGGCCGAGGCGTCGGGCGATCTCGCGCAGGCTGACGCCCTGCTTTACCTGGGCGCGGACGGCGGCGTGGGTGTCGCGGAGCCGGTCGAGGAACTTCCCCTGCGGGTAGGGCTCGGGGGTGTCCTCGGCGGCCTCGACGACCTCAGTCGGCGCGAGTTCGGGAGCCTGTGGGTCGGGCGGCTCGAGGGTAGGTGCCGGTGCGGGTTCGACGAGGTCGCGCAGCAGGGTGCGGTGGCGGGAGACGAGGCGTTCGACGGCTTCGCCGAGGTTGTGCCAGACGTGCCATTTGTCCGCGCAGTGCTGGGCGTTGGGTGCTCCGGTGCGGGCGCCGTCCGCGAAGACCTGTGCGCGGTCGCGGCAGACGATCTCGACGCCGGGGTGCTCGCGCAGCCAGGCGGCGACGCTGTCCGCGTCGCGGTCCGGGAGCAGGTCAAGGGGCTGGTGGGTCTCGCAGTCGATCAAGATGGTGCCGTAGCGGCGGCCCTTCCTGGTTGCGAACTCGTCGATGCCGAGCACGCGCGGGGTCGCCCAGGCCGGGTCCGGCAGCGCCATGACCAGGCGTAAGACGGTCATCCGGCTGATCATGATGCCGAGCAGCAGTGCGAGGCGGGCCACGGCACGAGCGGCCAGGACGACGCCGAGGGCGCCGAGCATCCGCTGAAGGGTCGGCGTCCGTCGGCCGTAGCGACAGGTCAGCCCCTCGATCTGCTCGGCGAAGGTGACCCTCGGGCAGTCCCCGTTGTCGCAGAACAACCGGCGCACCGACAGCTCGATCACGACGCCCCGCCCGCCGCACGGCGCGTCGGCCAGGCGCCGTCCGTACCTGCTGTGCACTCGACCTGACGCAGTCCGGCAGCCCGGACACGGCACCGGCACGTCCTCCAGTGTCGACGCCTCGATCACCACACGCCCGTCCCGCACATCCAGGCACTCGACCCGCACTCCTGCGAGATGCGGAAGCAGAAGAACGATCTCCTCACACGCGGCCAGCATCCACCTGAACATGACGGAGCGTCACCCGGCGCACAGAAGCAAGATCGACTTCACGAAATCCGTGCCTGAACCCGTATAACCCGACTAAATCAGGAGTCTCGATCGGGTGAGTGCGGCGGCCGCCGCGCATCCCCGCGGCACCGCTGCGGTCGGGTGTCGGCGGCCGCCCGCGTCGGCGTCGCGCGAGCGGTGGCCGGGGCGCCCGGCGCAGGGGCGGCGGTATGGCCGCGCCGTGGTCGGCGACCACCCGTACACCGGAGCGCCGACGGCCGGCCCCCAAGGGGTCGGCCGTCGCTGTGCCGGGGCGGGTGTCAGCCGGTCCGGCCGAGGTGGATCACGATGATGGTGACCGTGGCGTCGGTGATCTCGTACATGACCCGGTAGCGGCCGACGTACATCCGGCGCAGGTCCGCAGAGCCGTACTCCGCGGTGCCCGCTGGCTGCGGGTATTCGGCGAGCAGGTCGACGGCGTCCATGACCTGCCGCAAGCCGTCGGCGTCGTCCTTGAGGAACCGGACGGCGGCGTTGATGGCCGACTCGTCCCAGATGATCGTGTAGCTCAAGCGGCCGGCCCCAGGCCGAGCTGGGCGCGGACCTGCTCATGCGGCACGCCCGTCGTCTCGCCGGCGGCCTGCCTCGCCCGGTACTGCGCCAGGGCGAGGGCGTCCTCGAGGTCGGCCAGCTCCTGCGGGTTGATGAGGACCGCGGCTGGCTGACCGTGGTCGGTGATGGTAATGCGCTCACGGGCGTGGGAGGCGCGACGGACCAGCGAGCCGAACCTGGCCCGCGCCTCCGTGATCGGCAGAGTGTCACTCATGTACTGAACTGTACACTTCGCGCGTCTTCCAATCCTTCAACCAGACGGAGGCAGCAGCCGGCAGTCACGGCGGTGGCGGCCGCGTGCGCGTCCAGGCCGCCCTCCCGATCGGCGCGGCGTGTCGCCGACCGCCCCATCCGATGGGCTGGCTCCACGATGATGGGGACCCGCCCGGAAGAAACGGGCCTACACAGCGCGGGGAGTCGCAGGTGGCAACGCAGGCCGAGACCGGCACGCAGCAGGAACGCGTCGTCGGACGAGTGTCCACGGTGCGCCTGGACCCCTACGGCCGCCCCACAGCCGGCACGGTCCGGCTGTCCTGCTCCGGCGCGGCCTGCGCCGATCAGCGCTTCCCGAGCGCCGCCGAGGGTCGCAGGGCGGCGGTGGACCACGTCAAGCTGCACGTGGCCCTGGCCCGGTGTGACGTTGGCGCCGGCTGTGTCTGATTCCTTGGCCAGGGTGAACACCTGGTAGCGCAGTTCTCGGTCCGGAAGCTGGTCTGTCGTGCGTCCAAGGCCGCTCAGGATTCGGCTCAGCGGACGTCGATGGTGAACTGGCGCTTGGTCTGGTCCGGCCCGCCGGAGAACGTCATCCCTTCGCGGTCGCGGAACCCGACGTGCACGGTGACGGTTGTGCGGCCGGGGTTCTGGGCGCGGAAGGTGAAGTAGTAGTGGCCGCCCGTACCGAGCGCTCCGGTTCCACCGAAGCCGAGCACGTCCTTGATGCCGAAGTTGTCGACGTACTCGTCGCCGGTGGCCTGCACGATGGCCGGGTCGGGGGCAGGGGTGGCCATGGTCCAGATGTCGCCCGCCTCCTGGTGGGCGAACACCTCGATCGAGAAGCGCTCGCCGGGTTTGACGGTGAGTGGTCCCGAGGTCTGGGTGAACATCGTGCCGTGGTCGAGTTTGCCGGTGGTCATCTTGTGGACGGCCACCTCACCCAGGGTGGCCGCGACAGCCGGCACGACGGCCACCGTCAGCAGGACTCGGCGCCACTGCCGCTTCATGGGTTCCCTCTCGGTGAGTGACGGGCCAGGGAGTCCATCGGCTCCTGGTGGGCCGTCTGTTGCTCGCGCTCGCGGACAGCCTGGCGCTGGTCGTAGGCGGCGCGGGTGTTCGGGTTGTCCGGTGCGTCGGTGAGGGGGTGCCGGCCGGGGCGGCCGAAGCGCCGCCAGACGGGCTGGTCACCGTCCCAGGTGGTCGGCCAGGACCTCGATGGTGCGGCGCCGGGTGGTGTACATCGAGACCGCCGAGCCATCGGCGAAGTGCAGCCGGAACCGGGCCATCGCCTGCCACCTCGGGCGCCGCTCGATCCGGGCGACGAGGTGCCGGGGCGCGTGCCACAGCAACTGGCCGGCCTTGCGGATGTCCAGCGCAGTAACGAAGGCGGTCCGGCGGTCGGTGACCACCAGCAGCCTGGACATCGCGCCGCCCGTCGTGGTGGGAAAGCCGTCCGCGAGGCTGCCGGAGCCTCCCGATACCCCGCCCAGCTGCCCCAGCGCGTTGCCGACCCGTGCGCCCACGCCGTGCCCAACGCCCTTGGCGCCCGCCACGGGTACCACCGTCGCCACGTCGAGCAACTGCTCGCCGGGCTCCAGCAGCGGTTCTACGGCCAGGCGGTAACGGTTCATCAGTGTCTCTGTCACCGCGGCAGAGTAGCGGGCGGCGATCACCCCACGTTCAGGCGGGTCCGCCGGATGCGGCGGCTCCACGTGTACCGGCACCGGTTGGCTGCGTAGGTGAAAACGGAGAGCACTTGTCGGCGGGTTCGGAGAGCGGTCGTCGGCTGTCGGCGCCCGAATGAGTTGAGGCGGGAAGAGCGGCGGGCGCCGACCAGCAGGTCGCGAAGGCCGCGCTCGGCACCCTCGCCCGTAGCGGCTGGCTCACCGGCTCACCCGTCCGGTACATGCTGCGCCCCGGCACCCGCTACCAGCCCCAGGAGCAGTACGACCAGACGCACCTGGCCGACCGTCCGCACGCCAGCCCGGCCCGCGCCCTGACGCGCTGTACCGCCGACCCGGTGGCGCGCCACCGCGGGACGTTCGACGCGCCGGGCGGGAGGTTCTACTGCGGCAGTGTGCGGCCGATGCTTTCCTTCCACAGGCTGCGGGCCCGGTCCAGGTGTAGCAGCGCGATGTACCACCACAGCTCGTCGCCCCCGGCCGGGTCGCCCGCGGTGGTGCGGCGCGCGGCGCTCTGGGCCTCCTGCAGCGCACTGCTGACGTGCCACCACGCCGGGGCCGTGCTGTCCAAGGAGGCGATGCGGCGCCGGACGCTCTCGCTGACCGTCTCCCACAGCGCTTGCAGGGTGTAGCGCAGAGAGCGCTCGTCGGGCGCCTCGGCCTCCGCTGGCGGGATAGTGGGATCGAGGACGACGCGCCCCCAGGTGTTGATGCACTGCGCGACCAACGCGAGCGTGACGTGCAGTAGCGGAACGCTCCTGGGGGCAGCGACCGTGCCGAGGACGGCCGGCGCGTTCGGGGAGGGCTCGAGGAACCCGGCCCCGCCGGCGGCGTTCGCGTCGCGGACCAGGGAGGCCGCTCGCGCGGCGTTGCCGTGTCAGCGCGACGACCTCGGATGGTTCAACCCGGCCGACCGCTGCTACTGGAAGGCGGAGCAGCCCCAGCCGCCGGCTGGCGATCCGTCCTGGCAGGCTCTGGAGGAGTGGGTACGGCGCCTGAGCGACATCCATACCGCCGGTGTGTCGCTGGAGCAGGTCGGTCGCCATCCCGAGGCCAGCCGCGCGGTGAGGCGGGTCAGCTGCGGGATCAGCGCCTTCGGAGCGCTGCGCAGGCTGAGCAGGCCGACGTCGCCTTCGAACTGGGATGCGCGATTGCGGCGATCGAACGCGCCGACACCCACCTGCGCCGGGCGCAGCACCTCGCCGCAGAGCTGGTCTACACCGGGCCGGTCCCGGGCGTCTGAACGCCGGCCCGGGAGGATGGTCTCGGGAGCGGCGGCCCGCTCTTGCGCCGTCCCCCGCTCTTGCACCGTCGGCGCTTTGGACCGCGTGTGCGGGTCGTGGCAGCGCAGCGGTACGCGGGCCGTACAGGCCTGCCCGGGTTCAGGCACGACGGTGAGGCTCAACCAGGTCGGTGAGGCCGAGAAGGTCGAACACTCGGGCGACGATCGGTGCCGTCACGTCCGTGACTCTCAGGACGACACCTTCCTCCTGCGCCTGGCGATGGAGCCGCTCCAGGACGTCTGCGCCCGAGCAGTCGCAGAATCGCACCTGTGCGAAGTCGAGGTCGACGCGCCTGCGCCTGGGCCGGCGCGCTAGGCACTCCTTGACGCGGAGGTCGAGCTCGGGCGCGGTGGCGAGGTCGATCTCGCCCGTGACCGCGACGGTGGCCTGGCCGTCCCACCAGGCGACGGCGGTGCGGAAGTCGTTGCCGTTCACAGCCATGGGTCCACCTCCCATAGCCGGTGCAGTATCCACTCCCAGAGGTCGCGGGGGTCATCGCGTGACCGCGCCGGTGCGTCCGCCGGTGCGATCCGCACCGGGCCCGCCCGAACGAGCGGTTCGGCCCCCTGGCGCATCGCTGCTCCGGGGGGAGTGGGCTCGGGGCGCCCGGCGTCCCGGATGACCCGGACGGATACCTGTCGGTGCGCGGCCGGGGGCCGGCCCGAGGCGCGGGCGGTATCCGGTTGAGGCCGGGCGCTCTCGCGTTCGGCGTCGTAGGCGGCTCGCAGCTGGGGATCGTGCAGGACCTCGTAGGCGGCGACCACCGCGCCGAGTCGCTCCGCCGATCCCGGCTCGACGGGGCGGCTGTCGGGGTGCAGCAGCCGGACCAGGGTGCGGTAGGCCGAGGTGACCTGTCGCGCGGACGCCGTGGGCTCCACTCCCAGCACCGCGTAGTGATCGCGTCGGTCTCGCGATCGGGTCATGGCGGACCACCTCCCGGGTGACCCCGGCAAACCTCCTCATAGATCTGGATAGAACCTTGGCCAGCGCTTGTCAAGATGCCCGAAATGGAGATATATGGACTGATGGGTAGACTCCCGCGAGAGCCTCATCGCTGTCACCGACCCACGAGGAGAGTGATCCGTGATGTTGATGCGAACCGATCCGTTCCGCGAGCTCGACCGGCTCACCCAGCAGCTGCTGGGCACCACGGCCCGGCCGGCGGCGATGCCGATGGACGCCTATGAGAGCGACGGATCCTTCCTGATCCGCCTCGACCTGCCCGGCATCGCGCCCGAGAGCATCGACCTGAACGTCGAGCAGAACGTCCTGACGGTCAAGGCCGAGCGGTCGGCACCGGAGATCGAGGACCGCGAGATGGTCGTCGCCGAACGGCCCTACGGCGTCTTCAGTCGCCAGGTGTTCCTCGGCGATACTCTCGCGGCCGATAAGATCGAGGCCGACTACGACGCTGGCGTGCTCACGATCCGCATCCCGATAGCCGAACAGGCCAAGCCGCGCAAGATCGAGATCACGAGCAGCGGCGAGAAGAAGCAGATCACCGGCTGAGCAGTGCACCGCCAGCCTGTCTGGCGGGTGCAGCCTTGGCAGGCCCGGCGGACTCCTGGTGTACGCCCGGGGTTGTCACCCGGGCCGTCGCCGGGGACAGCGATCCGAGTCGTCTCCGCCCCCGCCCGGTCGGGCTGACAGGGGGGCGAGTGATCTCCGTCGTGAGGCCGCGACATTGCCGGGCTCGCGGGAATCTCGGCCTGCTGAAGGGTTTCTCCCAACGCGCCGTTGTCCGCATGCGGGCCCCCTCAGTACCCGGCGTTGTCGTGCACCGCGCTGGTCCCGGACTGCGGTGCGATGTCCTGTTTGTCCTGCGCCAAGGAGGTGCGGAGGGCTTCGCGTATGGCTTCCAGGCGTGCGAGGCAGACGTCCATCGAGGCGATGGCGGCGCCGCTGTCGGTCCGCATCCGGCGTCCGACGGCTTCGAGCTGGTTCTCGATCCGCTGCCAGCGCGCCTCCGCGGCGGCCAGGGGGTCAGGCGCGCTGCTGGTCGCTGTCATGGCGCAGCTGATCGGTGTGCTGGGCGAGGTCGTCGAGGCGGTGGGCGATCCGGGGGTGATGGCTGCCGAGGTGGGGGCGGATGGCGGCCAGGGGTGTGAGGAGTTCGGCGGCGTCCGGGGCGCCGAGCGCGGTGTGGAGGTCATTGAGCGCGGGGCGGGCAGCCGGGGTGAGGTCGCTCAGGGCGGTGACCTGGGCGGCGAGCCGGCGCAGGTCGGCGGCGTTCGCACGGGCCCAAGTGGTGACGGCGCGTTCGGCGGCGCGCCGGTCGCGGACCGCCTTGACCCGTCCGGCGCCGGTGGGCGCGCCCGGGTCGGTGGCGGGCTTGAGGCGCAGGTAGCGGTTCTCGGCGGCCTGGCGACTGGCGACGCCCATGGGCTGGGCGAGGTCGGCCCAGGTGGCGCCCGAGGCACGGGCGGCTTCCACCAGCGGGGCCTCCCAGCTGGCGAGTTCGGTGCGCAGCTCGCGCAGCAGGAGCAGGGTGGCCAGTGCCTGCTCGGGGCTGGCCTGGGTGGTGGGCGGGGTCGTGGCGTGGGTGTCCTGGGCGGTACGGACGGCTTTGTTTATGGCGGCGAGCGCCGCGGCGGCGGCGAGGAAGGACGCCGGTCCGGCCGGCGGTGTGCCGCCGGTGGCGGGTGCTCCGGGCCGCTTTCCCATCGGTGTCACTCCTTTAGCGACTTTGGGGTTTGTCATCGGATGGATGACATGTTAGAACGGTTTCAGGTGAAGCGCACTGGCACCCATCGATCAGTGGAGGTGTTTCGCGATGCTGATGCGCACCGATCCGTTCCGCGAGCTGGACCGGCTGACCCAGCAGTTCCTGGGGGCGACGACGGGCACGTGGTCGCGGCCGACCCCGATGCCGCTGGACGCCTACCGCGCCGGCGGCGAGTACGTGATCTGCTTCGACCTGCCGGGGGTGGACCCGGAGGCGATCGACATCGATGTCGAGCGGAACATGCTGACCGTCAAGGCCGAACGGCGTCCCCGCCACGAGGGCGAGGATGTGAAGTGGGAGCTGTCCGAGCGTCCGCTCGGCGTGTTCTCCCGGCAGGTCATGCTCTCCGACACGCTCGACCCCGAGGGGATCAGTGCCGACTACGACTCCGGCGTGCTGACGCTGAAGATCCCGGTCGCCGAGAAGGCCAAGCCCCGCAAGATCGCCATCGGCCACAGCGGAAGCCGCAAGGAGATCAAGGCCTGACCGCGTCCCTGTGCCGTTCCGCGCCGCCCGCACCCCCCGGGCGGGCGGCGCGGAACATTCCCGCATCCGGCCCTGCATCCCCCGGTCCGGCTCGGCCAGTACCGGCCGATGAGACCGTGAGCGATGGGCGGCCGACACCGTTCGTGGTGAGGGCCGGCGGTGAGATCGACCTTGCCGCCGCCCCGCGGCTTCGCCACCGGCTGTCCGCGGCGCTTGAGGCGCATCGGGAGGTGGTGCTCGACTTGTCGGAGGTGACGTTCGTGGACTGCTCGGGTCTGGGTGTCCTTGTCCAGGCCCGCAACCAGGCCGACCGGTACGGCGGCCGGCTCTTCCTGCGCGGCGTCGGCGGGCCGGTGGCCAGGCTGCTCAGGCTCACCGGCCTCTATCGCCGCCTGGCCGCCGGGCCCTGACCGGCCCCGCACCTGGCCGGCCCGGTCCGTGCCGGGACGAAGGGAGGATTCGCGGTGACTCTTCGATGGGAGGCGTTCTTGGACCGGGTCCAGGAACGCGGCGAGTACGACATTGCTCAGGATGCCGACCGCGCGGCCCGCGTCGTGCTGGCCCTGCTCGGCGCCCATCTGGTCGGCGACGTGCGCGCGGAGCTCGCGGCGCGTCTGCCCGAGACCTTCGCTCTGATCTTGCTGAACCCCTTGCAGGCCGCCGAACCGCTCAGTCCCGAACGGTTCGTGCGCGCCACCGCTGCCTGGATCGAGGGGGCCACCGAGAAGACCGCCGTGTGGGACATCGGGGCCGTCCTGTCCACGGTGGCCGACGCCGCTGGCGACGAGCTGATGGAGCGCGTCCTGTTCCAGCTTCCGCCCGGCTACGACGTCCTGTTCGGCCGCCCCGCCCCCGGCCACCGACCCTGACCCTTTTCGTGCCGCCGCCCATGCCGCGGCGGCCCGCCCGGAAGGCACGCCCATGACCCGGCACCGCCGCCTGATCCAGCAGGTCCGCCAACTCGGCCGCTATCCCAGCGACGAGGAAGCCGAACGCGTCCTGGACACGGTCCTGGCCGTCCTCGGCTCCCAGCTCACCGGCGACGAACGCTGCGAGCTGGCCGCCACGCTCCCCGAGCGGGCCCGCGCCGTCTTCGCCTCGCAGATCCCCCTGCCCGAACCCGTCGCCGCCCCCGCCTTCGTCGAAGCCGTCGCCCGGGCCCTGAACACCAGCCTCACCAGTGCCCGTTGGGACGCCTCCTCCGTCCTGGCCGGCCTCGCGATGCTCGGTGGCGAGCGGCTCACCGACCGCCTCCTCGCAGGCCTGCCCCGCAGCTACGCGCTCCTATTTGGCCGCGCCGACCTCACCCCTGCCGCCGCCTGAATCCCGCCCGGGCGGGAACCCGCCGGCGCGCCCGGTCGCGCGAGGCACCCGCCCGGTGCTACGCGGATGCGTGTCCATTGCCGGGGGTCCGGTCCAGGTCGGCCTCCAGTTCCTCCACCCGGGTCTGGAGATCGAGTACCCGGCGCGCGCCTTCCAGGGTCAGTCCCTCGCTGATCAACTTCACCAGGGCGGCGACCCGGTCGATCTCCCGGCGCGAGTACCTGCGCTGGCCGCCCGCGGAACGCACCGGCACCACCACGCCCTGCTCGTCCAGCCGGCGCAGAAAGGCCACATGGACATCCAGCATGGCGGCGACCTGCCCCACCGCGTAGAGCGCCGCATCCGGGTCGTCGATCGGCAGCACCACGATCTCACCTCGCCGCGCATGAAACCTCACCTCCATGTTACAGATTCCCTCCAGCCCCAGCCATGCGTTGCGCCGCCCACATCCGCATGGGTGCCGCGCGGCGGACAGCCCAAACACAGACTTGACATGATGCGACTCAAGTTTTATGTGTCGGTATAGGGAAGTTCTGTACGTGAATGCGATGAAGGAGGTCGGAGATGACTCGCGGAGTCGGAATCGATCTCGGAACGACGAACTCGGTGGTCTGCGTGCTGGAGGGTGGTGAGCCGGCCGTCATCACGAACACCGAGGGCGCGCGCACCACCCCGTCGGTGGTGGCGTTCGGCAAGGGCGGCGAAGTGCTCGTCGGCGAGGTCGCCAAGCGCCAGGCCGTCACCAACGTGGACCGCACCGCCAGGTCGGTGAAGCGCCACATGGGCGAGAGCGACTGGCACTTTCCGGAGAAGGGGGACGTGGACGGCAAGCGGTACACCGCGCAGGAGATCTCGGCGCGGGTGCTGCAGAAACTGAAGCGTGACGCAGAGGCATACCTGGGTGAGGAGGTCACCGATGCGGTGATCACGGTGCCGGCGTACTTCAACGAGTCCCAGCGCACCGCGACCAAGGAGGCCGGGGAGATCGCGGGCCTGAAGGTGGCGCGGATCATCAACGAGCCGACCTCCGCCGCGCTGGCGTACGGGCTGGACAAGGAGAACGACCAGACGGTGCTGGTCTTCGACCTGGGCGGCGGTACGTTCGATGTGTCGCTGCTGGAGATCGGGGAGGGCGTGGTGGAGGTGAAGGCCACCTCCGGCGACACCCACCTGGGCGGTGATGACTGGGACCAGCGGATCGTCGACCATCTGGTCCAGCAGTTCAAGAGCGGCTACGGCATCGACCTGTCCAGGGACAAGATGGCCGCACAGCGTCTGCGCGAGGCCGCCGAGAAGGCGAAGATCGAGCTGTCCGCCGCCACCGAGACGACGATCAACCTGCCCTACATCAGCGCCTCCTCCGAAGGGCCGCTGCACCTGGACGGGAAGCTCACCCGCGCCCAGTTCGAGCAGATGACCGCCGATCTGCTGGAACGCTGCGAGGGCCCCTTCCACCAGGCCGTGAAGGACGCCAAGATCAAGGTCTCGGACGTCGACCACGTCATCCTGGTCGGCGGCTCCACCCGGATGCCGGCCGTCACCGACCTGGTGAAGAAGCTCACCGGCAAGGACCCGCACAAGGGCGTCAACCCGGACGAGGTCGTCGCCGTCGGCGCCGCCCTGCAGGCCGGCGTGCTCAGGGGCGAGGTCAAGGACGTCCTGCTGCTGGACGTCACCCCGCTGTCGCTGGGCATCGAGACCAAAGGCGGCATCATGACCAAGCTGATCGAGCGCAACACCACAATCCCGACCAGGCGCTCGGAGGTCTTCACCACCGCCGAGGACAACCAGCCCTCGGTGACCGTGCAGGTGTACCAGGGCGAGCGCGAGATCGCCGCATACAACAAGAAGCTCGGCATGTTCGAACTCACCGGCATCGCCCCGGCTCCGCGCGGCGTGCCGCAGATCGAGGTCACCTTCGACATCGACGCCAACGGCATCATGCACGTCGGCGCGAAGGACCTCGGCACCGGCAAGGAGCAGAAGATGACCGTCACCGGCGGCTCCGCCTTGCCCAAGGACGACATCGACCGCATGATCCGCGAGGCGGAGCAGCACGCTGAGGAGGATCGCCGCCGCAAGGAGGCCGCCGAGGCCCGCAACCAGGGCGAGCAACTCCTCTATGGCACCGAGAAGTTCCTCAACGACAACCAGGACAAGGTACCCGCCGACGCGAAGAGCGAGGTCGAGACGGCCTTGGCGGACCTGGGGGAGAAGCTCAAGGGCGAGGACACCGCCGCGATCCGCGCGGCGAGCGACAACGTCGCCCGGGTCAGCCAGAAGCTCGGCCAGGCCCTCTACGCCCAGACCGCCCCCGGTGCACCGGGCGGCGCGACCGGCCAACAGGGCACGGAGGGGGAGGAAGTCGTGGACGCCGAGATCGTGGATGAGGACGAGCACAAGGGAGGCGCCGCATGACCACCCCGCCCAGGCCGAGCAAGAGCACTGAAGACCAGCGCCCGCCGGTGGTCATCCGCGACAAGCGGCGCATCGACCCGGACACCCTGCAACTGCGTGATGTCGGCACGAAGCGGCCGACCGAGCCCGAGGGACGGGAGCACCCTGGCGGCACCGACAGCGCCCTGCTGGCCGGTGGTGCCGCACCCCCGCCCGGACAGATCCCCGCAGAGGCCGGCGGTGAGACGCTAAGTGGTCGGCTCCGGAAGTCCTTCGGGGGTTGACTTCGGATCTCGTGCTGTGCGTGGTGTCTTGCCAGGTGTAAAGGCGGCGAGTTCAAGTAGGCCGTTCGAGGCTGAACGGCGCTACCGCGTGGTGAAGGCGCCTCCGTTGACGTGGATAGTCTGTCCGGTGATGTGCCGGGCGCCCGGGGAAGCGAGGAAGTAGGCGGTCTGGGCGATGTCGTCGACCGTGCCCGGTTGCTTGTTCTGCGTCTCCTCCACCAGCGCACGGTGGCGTTCGTCGCTCAGCTGGCCGCGGAAGAAGTTGGTGTCTGCGATGTAGCCCGCGGAGATGACGTTGCA